>PXDL01000058.1 GCA_003566395.1 Balneolia bacterium
ACAATTGTGATATGGGTGTCGCCGGTTTTGCGATAGGTAAGTTTGGCATCGGGCTGATCCATCTCACCGGCATAAAACATTCCGCCGCTGTCCCGTTCGCTATGTTGAATATCCATATTAATACTACCAAAGTGAGCTTTCGTTAACTACGTCTCCAAATATACACCTTCATATATTGGATTGCACGAATTCGCGGGTGTTCCCCCTGTTCTGATACGGGCAAAAAGCGTAATATAGCACCTCCGTTCGAATCCAGAGTTTACTTTACCGGCATCCGCCGACACCGAATTACCTACCCTTATGCAAGCATTATACCGTCTGTTTTTTCTGTTCATTTTTTCTTTGGTGATGGCATCCTGTGGTCAGGACCATCCGGATGAATCCCAACCCCGGTTTTCAGAAGAGGAGCTTCAGCTTCTTGATGAGATACGGGAAACCAGCATCCTGCAGTGGACGCCCGAGATGCAGTTGTTAGGTTATAAAAACACCCCGGAGGTTTCGCCGGTACGGTACATGACAGCCTCCGCCGATCCCTATCCCCTGACCTACGCTGAAGAGCAGATTGAAGAGGTTTTTTATATGTATGACAGCGGGGTCCGTTCCCTCGAGGACTATCTTGAACAGATGAATGTGGCCGGTTTGCTTGTTCTTAAGGATGATGAAATCCTGCTGGAATACTACGGCTACGATAATAACGAAGAAAGTCGGTGGATTTCCTTTTCCGTCACCAAGTCCGTTCTGTCGATGCTCTACGGTATAGCGCTGGAGCAGGGCTATTTTACGAGTCTGGATGATGAAGTAACCGACTATCTTCCGCAGCTTGAAGGCAGCGCGTACGAAGGCGTTACGCTGGAACACATTCTGTGGATGTCATCAGGGGTGGCCTGGAATGAGGACTATACCGACCCGGAATCCGACGTGGCCGCACTGGAACACATCAACACCGAAGAAGAGCTGATCCGCTACATGGCCGGCCTTCAACGGCAGTCACAGCCGGGTACGCGGTTTAACTACAATACCGGGGAGACCAATCTGGCGGGTGCCATTCTTAAAGCCGCCACCGGAGCCTACCCGGCCGATCTTGCATCGGAATACCTCTGGCAGCCGTTCGGAATGGAACACGACAGTCCGTGGGCATTGATGGGAGAAGACGATTTGGAGCACGGCGGATGCTGCATCAGCGCCACGCTCCGCGATTACGGGCGCATCGGACTTGTGGCGCTCAGAAACGGTGAAACGGCCGGCGGTACTCGGCTGCTTCCTGAGGACTGGATGCAGCGCTCGGTGCAGCCTTCCCCCGGTTTGGATGGCTACGGATATTACTGGTGGCTGAATAACGACTCCGACGGCACTTACGCCGCAAGCGGTATTTACGGACAGCATATTCACGTTAATCCGGAGAAAAATCTGGTGATCGCCATGCACGGAAAATGGGAGCAGGCCACCGGCTCGGAACGAAGCGCCCATCGTCGCGCTTTCATCAGAGGGCTTACCGAAGCCGCTCAGGACTTAGGAGAGAGTACTTGCTGCAGCGAAAACAGATGATTTACAGTGTCAACAGTATGTCAGAATCCAGTATTTCAGGGGATTATTATTTCATTTTTCAGAGTTCATTTTCAGAATCAGGTTAAGGGAAGAACCAACATCTTTTCTCGGTGAAAATTTGGGCTAAATCAGTGGGAATCTGTGTCTCCCCCTCAATTTTACATTTTCATTTAGAATTTTGAATTTCCTGTAGATCTGCCGTCGGCTGTGGTTTTTCTTATATTGGGTAGTCTTACCATTCGTTTATTCAGCAGTAGAAGGATTTAGTTTCAGGCATATTTATAGATTTCGCATTCGACGCTTACAATTATGAACCAGCATTCGCTTTCACTTGAAGGTTTACACACCGCCATTATTAGTCCGTTTACCGGAAACGGTGATCTCGATACGGACGCTTTTAAAAGACTTATTAAAAAGCAGACCGAAAGCGGGCTTCAGGGTGTGGTTATTTGCGGCACCACCGGAGAAAGTCCGACGGTAACGGAAGAAGAATTTATTACCCTGCTACAGATTGCCGGGGAGGAATCTGAAGGAAAGCTGATTATTACCGCAGGGGCCGGAACCAACAGTACCCAAACATCAATCGCCCGGGCAAAGATCGCCCAAAAGCACGGCGCCGATGCCGTTTTGGTGGCATCACCCTATTATAATAAGCCCACTCAAAAAGGACTGTTAGCTCATTTCCAGGCTATCGCAGGAGCCACCGACCTGCCGCTGATTGTCTATAATGTTCCGGGCCGCACGGCGGTAAACATCGAAACTAAGACTCTGGTAGAAATGGCCGCACACCCGAATATCGTTGCCGTAAAAGAGGCGAGTGGCAACATTAATCAGATCATGGATGTAATAGAAGCCGTTCCCGACGATTTCACGGTGCTTGCCGGCGATGATGCCATCACCCTGCCGACCATAGCGGCCGGTGGAAGAGGCGGTATTTCGGTGGTATCCAACGAAGCACCCTCGCTGATGAACCGCATGGTACGCGCCGCTTTAAACGGAGATTACGTTGAAGCCCGCAGGCTGCATTACAGCTTGTATCCGCTTATGAAGGCCAACTTCGCGGAAAGTAATCCCATCGTTGTGAAACTGGCTCTGCACGAAATGGGACTCATCGATAATATCCTCCGGCTGCCGCTTGTACCTGCAAGCGAAACCCTGCGAGAACCAATCAGAGAAATGCTGAGGGAACTTGAGCTTTTATAAGTCCGGCAGGAATTCGTTTTTTTGAAGGCCCGGTAACCGTGAATTTAAACTACTTCCGGTTTGCCCGGTCTTCGTATTTTTATCTGGTCTCCTTTTCAGACTTCAATAGCAAATCAAAAAGAATCACCAATTCATAACAGATGAAAATTGAAATTGCAAGAAATGTGTCATTCACGCTGTTAATTTTATTTTTCGCTTCATTTTTTGTTCAGTCCTCGGCTCAGGAACTAAAGTCGCCGGAAGCATTTCTGGGGTACGCTATGGGAGACCGTCTCACGCCGCATCACCGTGTAACAGAGTATCTTGTGCACGTTGCCGATCACAGCAATCGTGTTGAAATCGAGTATTACGGACAGACCTACGGCGGCCGAAAATTACTGGTAGCCTACGTTAGCGCCCCCGGAAATCTGGACCGGCTTGAAGAAATCCGGACAAATAATCTGAGGAGGGCCGGCCTGATGGAAGGTTCTTCCACCAATCTGCCCGACAAAGCATTAGTATGGCTGAGCTACAATGTGCACGGCAATGAAATTTCAGCCACCGAAGCGTCCCTTTTTACGCTGTACGATCTTGCCCGGGATGATCACCCGCACTCCGGAGACTGGCTTAAGGATACGGTCGTAATTATCGATCCCCTGCTTAACCCCGACGGCCGCGACCGCTATGTGAATTGGTATCATCAGGTTTCCGGGCGCAACCCCGATCCCTACCCGTCTTCGCGCGAGCATATCGAACCCTGGCCAAATGCGCGCACCAATTACTACCAGTTCGATCTGAACCGGGATTGGGCCTGGCAAACGCAGATCGAAACACAGCAGCGCATGGCGCTGTACCACAGCTGGATGCCGCATATCCATGCCGATTTTCATGAAATGGGCATCGACGCGCCCTATTATTTTGCTCCTGCGGCCGAACCGTTTCATGAGAGCATAACAGACTGGCAGCGGGAGTTTCAGACCACCATAGGCGAAAACCACATACGCTATTTCGACGAAAATTTCCGCGTATATTTCACACGCGAGCGCTTCGATCTTTTCTACCCGAGTTATGGAGATACCTACCCTACTTATAACGGCGCCATCGGGATGACCTACGAGCAGGCCGGCAACACCCGGGGAGGCCTTGCTGTTATTACCGCCGAAGGCGACACGCTGACTTTTGAGCGCCGCATTCTGAATCAGCACGTTGTCGGGATGTCGACAGTGGAGGTTACGGCCCGGCATTATGAACGTGTTGCCGAAGAGTTTTACCGGTTCTTTCAGCAGGGTGAAACCCAACCCTACTCGCCCTGGAAAACATACATCATCTCGGGCGAGAACAATCCGGATATCATGGAATTGCTAACAAGCTATCTCGACTCCTGGGATATACGCTATGGCCGGGCGCCTTCAGGGCGTCATCTTCAGGCATACGACTACCAGTCAATGGAAACAAGACGGCTTGACCTTCAGGAAACGGATTTGATCATCAGCGCGTACCAGCCGAAATCCTTGCTGCTGAACGTATTATTTGAACCTCAAACCACAATTGTTGATTCATTAACCTACGATATCACCGCATGGTCGGTACCCTACGCAATGGGTCTAAAAGCTTTTGCATCGGAGCAGCGAACGGAACCGGCAGGTAACTGGCCGATGAATACACCGGAAACGGATTTTAGTGAGGCGCCCGATAAACCTTATGCCTATATATCAACATGGGAAAGCAAGCAGGATGCCTTTTTTCTGTCACAATTACTTCAAAATGGAATCCGTGTTCGCACGGCGTCCAAACCTTTTCGTTTATCCGGGGATGACACAACCTACGAACGAGGCTCATTGATCATAACCAGACGAGGCAATGAACGGCACGGCCCCCGGTTCGACGATATTGTACGGGATTTAGCTGTCGAGCTGAACAGAAACGTTAAGGCGGCGACAACCGGATTCGTTGAAAGCGGTCTTGACTTCGGCTCACCGGGTGTGAACAGGATAGCCGCCCCACGCGTAGGGTTGCTGAGCGGTCGCGGAGTGAACCCGAATAATTTTGGTGAAATCTGGCATTTCCTGGATCGTCAGATCGAATATCCTGTTTCCATATTTGAACACAGCAGAATTGATTTAGCCGACCTCACAGATTTTGACATTCTTATTTTTCCGGAAGGAAATTACGTAAATCATATTTCCGACACTGAGCGTGAAAACATTGCCCGGTGGGTTCATAACGGAGGAAGAATTATCACATTCGGAAATTCCGTATCCGGTCTTCATGACAGTTTACCGTCACTGGAAAAAAGGCCTGAGCCTGAAACCGAGCCGATTGAAGAGCGCCAAAACAGGCTAATACGTTATGAAGACCGTCAGCGCGATAACGCATCGGACCTTATCACCGGTAGTATTTATTATGTAAACCTGGATAATAGTCATCCTCTGGCTTATGGCTACCCCGACTTTTACTATACCTTAAAGCGGGGATCCGACGCCTATATTTTCATAGAAGACGGGGCGAATATAGGCACGCTTCAGCACGGGGCACACCGGGCCGGATTTGAGGGACATCGGGTCAAAAATCATATTCTCGATACCGTTGTTTTCGGTACGCAGTCCTTCGGAAGCGGGCAAATCATTTACCTGAATGATAATCCGTTATTTCGGGCATTCTGGCACAACGGCGCGCTGATTTTTTCCAACGCCCTTTTTATGACCGGATCATAATAATCAGTATATAAAATGGATTTGGTAGTATCTTAAAACAAATCATTAACCGGCATTTTTATCATGGAAACTTCTAATTCTGATCACCATCAAAAATCTACTGATGACAGACATATGTCATCAGGATTTTCCCGGTATTACTTTAATGTACTGTGCGGACTGGCCGTTTTCACTACAATCTTTTTCATCCTTTCCGGATACGGATACAACTGGGGAATCTGGAGTCTGAGCTTAGCAATGCCGATGTTTCGGATAACCGCATATATGATGGCAATATTAGGCGTTCTGGCGCTTATTTCCCTCTTTTTTGCCATTCGCAGCCGGCAGCGTTCGCGCCATGTTTCCTTTACTGTTATTGTCCTCCTTTTGTCGGCCGTAATCGTTGGTTTTTCACTGTATTGGGGGCATCAGGCCCGTACCAACCCATTTATTCATGATGTAACCACCGATATGGAAAACCCGCCGGAATTCCGGGCCGTCGTTCCGCTTCGGGCTGATGCTCCTAACCCTCCGGAGTACGCCGGAGAGGAATCTGCTCAACTCCAGCGCGAAGCATTCCCCGAATTGATTACCATCTACCTTCCCTACCCGAAAGAACGGGTTTACGATGAAAGCATCGGCCTGATAGGCGCCAGAGGATGGAAGCTTGTGGACGGCGATTATGAGTACGGAATTATAGAGGCAACCGAAGTTCTGCCCTGGTTTGGTTTCAAGGATGATGTGGTAATCCGCCTGAAATCCGATAACGGCAGAACCGTATTCGACATGCGTTCAAAATCCAGAGTAGGTGGCACCGACCTTGGCGTGAACGCAAAACGAATCGAACGTTTCACCGATGATTTAAAGAGAAGACTCCGGGAGTAAAAAAGGCAATTCAGAATTTATAGAACGCAGATAATAACCTTAGTGTGCGGCTATTATTTGAGTACTTCTAACTGAAACCTCATAGGTTAGGTATTGTCCCGTAATTCCGATGTCGAGATGAACATCTTTTTATAAAGCTATCTGAAGGATGTGAGCTTCCTTTAATCGGCCGGAAATTTTTTAACCTCCCCGACCGAACAACCTGTAACTGTATCCTGATAAATGAAAAATGACACACTGTACCCCTGACACACTGCCATACTGATCACTGATTACCGTTGACACTGTTCACACAGGTACAACCGCCTCCCTCCCATCCTGAGCTTGATAATCTCTTTGCCGCAAATATGGCACGGCTGACCTTCGCGTCCGAACACATAATGACGATAGCCTTTTCTTTTTTTTCCTGCTTTCTTCAGTTCATTCACGCGTTTTTCATCTAAAGTAATACCCTTTAACCGGTACGAGCGGTGGGCTATCAACAAAGCAGATTTTGCAAAGTGTGCCAATTTCTCGTCACTTAGTTTAGATGGTTTTTCCGATGGATGAATTCCCGCATGAAACAGAATTTCCGACCTCAGGTAATTCCCTATACCTGCAAGAAAATGCTGATCCAGAAGGAGAGCGGAAAAGCTGCGGTTCTTGAACGATGACGACTGCAGCTGTTTTTCAACAGGACCGGTGTCTTCACACCGAAGGACATCAGGACCGATACGGCTGAGGTACGGATGTGTGTGCACTTGCTCATCATCGAGCACCTCTATTTCACTCGCGCTGTAGAGAAGGGCTGAATGATGATCGCCCTGTATTTCGAGACGCAGACTTCGTCCGGTTCCGGGATATTCACCGGCAGGCTTCACAAACCATTTACCGTAAAGTTGATTGTGGCTGAATATATGTTTTCGGTTTTCAAAGCTAATCAGCAGTCCTTTGCCAAAAGCTTCAACGGATGTTATTTCGGTTTCAGCCAGTTCTTTTTCATAGGGTTTAAGGTGCTCATGATAGAAGAAAATATACCGGCACAATTTACCGCTCACGGCTTCCCGGATTTGATCGGCCTGACGGTGTATTTCGGGTCCTTCGGGCATATAAATTATTGGATTATTCGCTTATAGAAAGGCTGAAGACATCGGTTGTCCATAAAACCGCCGGGCAGCTTCATCTGCATTCAATAAAAAAGGAAACCCGAACCGAAGCCCGGATTTCCTCCATTATATCTGATTCAGCATCAACAAAAAAGCCGATGATTTCCGTTATTTGACCAGCATCATTTTGCGTACATCCATGTAGTCGCCGCTTTGTATGCGGTAAAGATAAACTCCGGATGCAAGTCGCTCGGCATTGAACGAAACCGTATGACGGCCCGCCTGCTGATGCCCGTTTACCAGCACCGCAACCCTCTGTCCCTGCAAGTTGAATACTTCCAGGGTAACCTCACCAGATTCCGGCAACGCATAGCTGATGTTGGTTACAGGATTGAATGGGTTCGGATAATTCTGATCGAGAGCGTATTCAACCGGGGTGTCGGGCGTCGGTTCCCCGCTTGTGATAATTTCCAACTCGGCCACATCTCCGTTGGAAAGCACGGCAAAAAGCCCCAGCTTACGGTCTTCTCCTTCACTTATGGTGTTTACAAACCCCGAAGCCATCACGGTTAGGGCCTGTCCTTCAAGCATGCTTAAATCAGCAAGAAAGGGCACTATTGGGTCTCCGGTAACCGCATCGGAAAGCAATAATTCATAAGAGTCGGGCTGCAGACTTAGGTAGCTGCTGCGGTCTCCGTATGATGCTTCCTCAATCAACACCAAGCTGTTCTGGCTTAGCTCCACCGCCGGAGCATCCGTCACTCCGTGAAAGACAGCTACTTCCACTTCATTCTCCACCTCGGCCTCATCGCGGGATTCAGGAAAGACGAACAGCGTAAAACCGGTATCCAGCCCCTCGGGATTCCCCGGGAATTGATCCGGATCGGCTACACCGTTGGCAAAAATCTGATATCGCTCACCTTCTGCGAGTTCATAGGTTTCCGTAAATACGGCTTCTTCCAAAGGTGCTCCCACCGCAGTCACTGAAATCTCAGTTTCCACTGCCGGTAAAGTGAGGTAGGGCGTGGCCGATCGGAACGAAAACTCCGGAATTGCCAGCTCACCATTTACATATACATCCACCTCACCGAAAAGCGGATCAGCTGCATTGTGAACGACCTGTACAAAGGCATCACCCACGGCTTCCACCACTTCCACACTGAGGGTAACCGGGAAGGAAGGCAGAACAGGATCGTTGGTTGAAACGTTTATCACCGCTTCATACGAGCCGATATCAAGTAAACCGCCGTTTACCGAAAAGGTCGCCGTCTGCTCCTCTCCGGGTTCTACGGTTCCGGCTACGCTATCCAGCTCAATCCACTCCAGACCGGCACTGACGGCTCGTGTTTTATAGGCCCAAGCTTCATTAGGCAGTTCAATCCACTCCTGCTGATTCGCAAACCAGTACCGGAAGCGATCCGCATTTTCACCCGACATTTCGTTGTTGATGCCCTGAGGTGACACAATGGATACGGCAAAGCGGAACACCACCCAAAAGTCTTCACCCTGCGAAAACAGCGCAGGCTGATCCAGTTCGATAAGCGAAGACTCTCCGGCAGCTTCTGAAATCGAAAACGTCTGTTCGGATAGTAATTCACCATCCGTCGGATTGTCACCACCGCGATAAACTTGTATAAGTACGGAGGCCGAGCCGGCTTCGGAACGCATCCAGTTGCGCACATGCGTAAGGTAAAAACCGTCATCGCCTGCGGTAAAACGGGTTGCACCCCAGAACGGAATATCCGGATCCGGAATACCTACAACCTCATCCGGCTGTAGCCCCGGAGCATCATAAAATAGGCTGTCCTGAATAACCACGCCTTCACTGAGAAGTGAAGCATTCCCGTTTCCAGCTGAACCGGCGTCTTCATTCGCAATAAAGGAAGGCATTCCGCGGTCAACTGACGGCATCGTTGAAAGCTCCCGGATTAGATCGTAATCAGGTGCTGGTCGTTCACTGCCGGCCGGACGAGTACTGAGGCTATAGGTGAGCGGATTTCCTCCTGAGTTGGAAATCACTATTTCTGCCTGCTCGCTGCTTCCTTCAGTAACTTCAAGGGTGATGGCATCCGGCTCGATTCCCGCTTCCGGTGCTTCCAGAGCCGTTGCGCTAACAGGAATTTCCACGACCGGGTTTTCAGGATCGTTGGTATTCAGGGTGATGGTTGTTGACAAATCACCGGCTTGCTGAGGTGAAAAAGTTAGCTGGAGTTCTTCAACGGTATTATAAGCTACGGTGATGTTTTCAGAAGAAAGCCCGAAATCGGTATCGTTTTCAATGCTTGCCGAAATCTCAAGATCTTCGGCTCCCTCATTTTCGAAGAACAGGCTCAGCGTTTGCGTGCCGCCAACAAAGGTGTCATCAAAGGTTAGGCTTTCGGGTTCGAACACCAGATCCGGCTCGGGAGGAACAATGCGTACTTGTATATCATCCAGCCAAAGCACCCGCTGATTTGCATCGCTGTATGCATGCCAGGCAAGATGAAGGCGTCCGTCCTGTTCTACCGTAAACGTGGTTCCACCCTGTATGTAAGTTTCGCTTACGATGTTATTATCATCAAAAATCGGCTCTTCAGCTACTTCAGCTGAAGAAGTGCCATCGGCGAGATGGAGCTTCATTTTTTCCACACGCGGCGCTATAAATTCACCCCGGGTATACCAAAACGTAACTTCGTAAGTATTTCCGGTTTCAAACTCAAAAGCGGGTGAAAAAAGCCAGTCGTCTTTTGGATTATCGCTGTCGAAATTTACCCGTGCGGCATTTTCACCCGAAAATGGAAGGAAACTGCTTGTCTCCCAGCTGATGCCGTTTTCATTTGAATCTTCAAAACGCCACGCGATCGGCAGCGCAGGTGTTTGCGTATCGGAAAAATCTTCGCTATATGGAAATTCCGTAACCACCGGATCATCTTTGGTTGTGAAAGACCAGACTTCTATTTCGTCTTCTATCACTCCTTCCCCGTCATAGGGAAATACCTGCCAATAGTAAGTAGTGCTGTACTCAAGCTCACCTTCCGGCTGATACGTGGTTTGCGTTCCTACATCCAGCATATCTTCTATATTAGTCGGCGGAACATCGGTGCCGAAGCTTAGTAAATAACCTTCGGGCGTTACGCCGGATCCCTGCGTCCACTCCAGACCGACAGTCAGGCGAAGATCCGTCTGACCATCATCCGGAAAAACGGCTACGGCCGGATTCGGCCTCGGCAGGGGTTCAAATAGTTCAACGTTATCGATCATCCACCAGAAAGCACTTCCGTTATTATCATTAAACGTGAATCGCACATACACTTCGGCTTCACCCGCTGCGAATTCCGTGATATTATACTCCGACGTTTCAGGAAAAATATCATACTCGAACGGTTGGAAAAGTCCGGCATTATTGACCGATTCACCAGCATTTTCCACCGTACCGGCTTCCTGCCAGGTTTCGCCGTCCGTGCTTACTTCAATGAGCCCGAAAGAAGTACCTGCACTCCTCAGGTTCTGATCAAAACGAAGAATCACCTCATCCAGGTCAGATAGATCAATTGCCGGAGTCTGCAAGCCGATATGTACGTTCGGACCGGAAAGTGTACCCACGGCTTCAGCCAAAGCAATGCCTCCTTCAAAAGGTTCAAAAATTGTGTAGCCGGTTCCTATTTGTCCGTCCTGACGAACAGGTTCCACCGGTTCCAGGAAAACCCATTCCCGTCCCTCATCACCGAAATTAATCAGGGACCAACCCTCGGGTAGTTCTTCTGCATTGAAATCCTCGAAGAAAACAGGTTCCGGGCCTTCCTGCATGGCCTCCGCTTCCGTATGTGAAACAAATAAAAGAATCAGCATTAGAATGCTGAAATGTAGCTTGTTAGACATCATAACTATTGGATTTATGGAAAGTCATACAACCAGTGTGTTGGATTCTCTGCGTGTCAACAAATATTGTTCAGGCGACGTGATAAGAATAAAAGAATATGGTGGGTCGCTGCTTTCCGTGATATGTTTATAAGTATTAAAATGATACTCTTATGGTGAGTAACAATCCCGCTGTAGAGTATTTTTAAGGGGTCAACTCTACTAACGCCATCACGTACTAAATCGATCATTCTTTGAAAAGAAAAAAGCTTTTTTTCCTACTTGATTATATAAAACAGGGGTTTGATTCGTGTTAGCTGCCCGAAAAACAATTAAAATACAACACCCGCAAGTTTCGGGGTTCGGCGATTTTATTTTTATGACAAGACAGAAGACGAAAAAAAATGGATTTTAAACGTCTTCTACTATTTTGCGTTATGAAAAGATGGTCAATCTTCCATCAACATGTACGCCATAGTTTTATCCGGTTTTCCCGATTCATTATAAATTTTATCAAGACCGAACGCTTCCAAAATCTTTCTTCCTTCCTGATACGTCTCGTTTGATAGTTTATCCCGCCAATGTGTGTTGTTAGCTGCGGAGGAGTTAATTTTTTTGTTTTTCTGAGATGTAAAGCTCGGTTTATGAACAACAGTTTCAGAAAGGGAAACCTGCACCGGTTTATTCTTGATGAAACTAAATACATCCTCAATTTCTTTGTTAGGATCCTGAAGCACATCTTCATAAAACATTAAATAAAGTTCTTCTTTTTTAAATTGCTTCAGAGGAATGTAATTCAGAATCGCCCATAACAAAATCATATCAAGAACATAGTTTTCCTTTTGGGATATCCTCAAAATAAGGGATTCAAAAGGTGACAGAAAATCTTCATATAAAGCTTTCTGTTCCAAAAGTTTAATCGGTTTTTTACCCCAATGTCCTTTTGTTAATATCTGTTTTGACAGCGCCACCTCAAATGGATTTCTTAGCAACAGTATGATTTTAAAATCAGGGTTTTGCTCATAGGCCCATCTTGCAAGTAAACTTGCAAATATATCCTTAACAAAAAGCCCGTCATATATAAATTGTGATTTTCCGTGAAGGACCCTTCCACTTAGAATATTTACACTGAATATCTTCTGTACTACCTCCTTTATTGTATAATCATGTGAGCCCGGCCGTAAATAGTAATGAGGCTCCATAAAATTCGTAAGCGGATGAAGCTTGTAGTGAAACGGCTCAAACAAATACCTGAAATTCTGCTGCGAAAGCATGAGATTCGATACCCAGGTAGATCCGCTTCGTCCGTCACCTATAAGCCATACAACTTCTGAAAACCGGCCTGTAAAGAAGTTTAACCGAAGAAGGTATTTCTTTATATAGGGTGTAATTTTTTTTCTAATGCGCTTCATTACCAAATTGGCCTGTTTATCCGATTTATGGTATTCATTGCTCTTTCTGCTTCATCGGCGTAGCGGCCGTTCAGGATATAAGCTTCCCGGAAAGCACCCAGGGCTTCCCGGTGGCCCTGCTGATTTAAGGTGATGTGACCGCGTATGTAGTAAACATCAGACATAAAATGGTTGTCGTCGGGGTGGCGGCTTTGAATAAAACGGGCAAATTCACGGGCCTCATCATATTCCTCTAAAAAAAATAGTGCCTTCAACTCATACAGGTAGAGTTCTTTAATCACGTCTGTTTCATGGGCTACATAATCGTGAGACCGCAATCGCTCCGATGCTCCCTTGAATCTTTGAAATTCGGCCTGATTCCAGTATGACTCCGTAATAAAAAAAACATCCTCTTCAAGAACCGGATGATCCGATGAAACAGGCAGCTCGAACCGGCTGTGTTCCAACGGCGGTGCTATGGTAGGCTGAAATACAAATTCAATAATTAAAAAGGCTGCTAAAATCAGGCCAATGGCTATTACAAATGCCATTCCCACAGAAATGCCCGAAAACCTGAATCCTTCCTGCTCCTCAAGCGGATCGCGGCCGCCGAATAGGGCCTTTCGGTCTTCAGGACTCATTTGCCGGAGTTCTTGCTCTGTAAAACGGATACTGCTTTTATCTAACACGGCCACGCATAATGGTACAAGTTTTGGGTTTTCAGGCGGCCCTGTAACTATCGCTTATGAGGAAATTGCCTGAACTTTTTTAAGCAGCTCATCGGGCACGTCAAGTTTCATGCGTAAAACCTGAGCCGCATGGGTTTTTCCCTGAGCATCGAGTTTAAGAGAAACGGTGCCGCCGCCGCCGAGACTTTCATTTAAAATAAAATTCAGCGCGCCGATGTTTGGAAGCTCAAACCGTTCCACCTTGCCTTTGCACACGTGTTTCATGTGCGATTTGACCCGCTCAGGGCTCAACTCTTTTTTAAGAAACGGATACACATCAGGATGACGCGCTATAATTCCCACATTGCTTCCGTTTCCTTTGTCTCCGCTTCTTCCGTGGGCGATTTCAAGTAAATGAACTACCGGCATGATTTATTATTTTATTTTTAATAAAGGTCTGTAAATATTGAAACTATCAGGATTTTATTACCCGTCCTATCACATGAGCGGGTTCACCAAGTTTTCCTAAGTATGAAAGTACTGATTCCTTCGATTCTTTTGAAACTATCACTACCAGACCTATTCCGAGATTGAAAGCTTCACGCATTGCCTGATCGGGTACATTACCTTTGGTCTGAATCAGGGTGAAAAGGGCCGGCACTTCCCAGCTTTTCCAATCTATCCGGGGCTTTAGTCCGGATGGAACAACACGCTTTGTATTTCCCTCAATCCCACCGCCTGTAATATGGGAAAAGGCCTTCACCCCTTCTGATTTTTTGAGCTTGCGGATTACCTCCAGATAGGAACGATGAATGCGAAGCAGTAAATCTCCTACAGTCTCTGAAAAGCCTTCCGGGATATCATTAATGTCATATTCATTAAACAAAACCTTGCGGGCCAATGAGTAGCCGTTGGTATGTAAACCCGTGCTTTCAAGTCCGATGAGCAGATCACCTTCCCGCACGTCGGATCCGCTTAAGAGTTTATCTTCATCCACTATCCCCACAATTGTTCCGGCTAAATCGAACTCACCATCTTTGTAGATATCCGGCATTTCCGCTGTTTCTCCTCCGATCAGAGCACAGCCGTTTTCCCTGCATGCTTTGGTGAATCCGGTTAGTACTTCACGACCGGTTTTCTGATCGAGTTTTCCCGTTGAAAAATAATCCATAAAGAATAGAGGCTCGGCTCCGCATACGGCAATATCATTAACACAATGATTTACAAGGTCTTGACCGACGGTATCATATTTTTTTTGTTTGAAAGCCACAATCAGTTTAGTCCCTACGCCATCCACGCTGCTCACAAGTACCGGCTTTGCATAGCTGCTGAAATCCGCTCTGAAAAGCCCGCCGAATCCTCCAATATCTCCAATAACTTCAGCTCTGTAGGTTGAACGAACCATATCTTTGATGGAATCGACCAGCTGTTCTCCGGCTTTAACATCTACACCGCTGTCTTTGTACGTGAATGATTTTTTCATGAATTCTGGTTATTAATTAAAACTGAATACCCGGCTTTCAACAGTAATCAAGTTACCATCCTGAGGAGTAAAGTGTAAGCGAAAATAAGGCAGATCAGAAAAATTTCTCCACAGGGTATTACTATAGTTGTTCTTTTAATTTATATAAAACTCGTTGGTATAGTAGGGACTGTGGAAATGTGTGTAACTATTTTATGAACGGTTTTAACACGAAGAATGTGGATATGTTTATAAATATGTGGAAAACTTAACCTATTACCTTTAATATTTTTAGATAGGTTGTGAACATTCATCCACATCTTACCCACATCGGTAGTGTATAAAAATGTTAATGATGGTTCACCGACTGATCAAATTGAAATTGACGTGGATAAGCTGCATTATCCGGTAGAAATCTTCTGATAACTTTTTTTGGTTTTCAGGGAATTTTGGTTTTCCACACTTTTGAGCCGGTTTACCCACACTCTTATTCACATATAAAGTCCACTTATGCGATTAGTAGTACAGCGCGTTTCATCAGCCACGGTTAAAATAAACGGAGAAATATCCGGGAGAATTGGTCCGGGATTGCTTGTTCTGGCCGCAGTTCATCAGCACGATGATATGAAAACGCTGAAATGGGCGGCCGATAAAATGATGAAGCTCCGTATTTTTGAAGATGAAGACGGTAAAATGAACCGCTCGGTAACCGATACCGGCGGCGGAATTCTGATTGTTTCACAGTTTACCCTGTACGGCGATGTCAGAAAAGGAACGCGCCCAAGCTTCATAGAATCGGCCCCGCCTGATAAAGCGGAAACGCTGTACGATGCATTTGTGGACTACACCAGATCAACCTTCAAAGGCCCGGTTGGTACAGGCCGTTTTGCAGCCATGATGGAGGTTGAGCTTGTAAACGACGGACCGGTGACCATCATCATAGAAAAAGAGAATTCTCCGGAAAGCTAAACATGGGCGTTATTTTTTTATTTATTGATGGAATCGGCCTGGCCCCGGAATCACCTCAAAATCCGTTCAGTACACTGGCCCGCGATTTACCGGGTTTATCCGCTTTAACCGGCTCGGATGCCCTGACAACAAAAGCGGCAGAAATCACACATTCCGATCATCTTTTCAAACCCGTGGATGCCAATCTCGGGATCGAAGGGCTTCCCCAAAGCGGGACCGGTCAGACCGCTTTATTTACCGGGGTGAATGCCGCCGAAGTGATTGGTAAACATTTCGGCCCGTTTCCTCACTCGGGGAACAAACCGATACTACGCGACAAAGGTTTGTTTAAACAGGCAATGGCGGCCGGACTAATCCCGAAATTTATGAATGCCTATCCTCCCGTTTTTTTTGAACGGGCCAGGAAAACAAGACGCTGGAGCTGTTCTACCCTTATGGTAAAAAGCAGCGGACAGAAACTTAGTTCAACACAAGATGTAGTAAACGGTGATGCAATAACCGCAGAGTTTTACGGGGATTACTGGCGCGAAAAACTCGGGATTGTCTTACCTGAGCGAGACGGTGAAGCCGTGGCGGATATACTTATTAAAGCCGCCGATTCTCATGATCTGGTAATGATGGAGTACTACCTTACAGATAAAGCCGGCCACGCCCGCGACCTTGATTTAGCCCGGGATGTGCTCCTCCGCCTCGACCGGGTACTGCTGCCGCTTTCCGCACGGCTTGCCGGGCATACGCTGGTAATTTGCAGCGATCACGGCAATCTCGAAAACCTCGGAACTAAAACCCATACCCGCAATCCGGTTCCGCTGATCGTGAAAGGCCCCGGAGCCCCATTCTTTACAGAAGCCGAAAGCATAACCGATGTAACGTCTTGCATCATAAATGCGGCCCGAAATAACTACCGCCCTTTATCCGAATAAAGATCACCCTGTCCGCCGGCCCCGGGGTCTTCATGCCGTACGAGACGTGTTGTTTGGTAGGCGAAACGGATAGACGGTTCTTTATTGAAGCTTTCCAGAATATCTCCCCATATCAGTTGTTCCATTCTGCGGGTCCGGCGCACCGGACATAAAAAACGGGCTGATAGCAAGACCCCGTTTTCATTCACCGTTAAAAATACAGCCGGAGTCAGAACCGAATATTTCAGCATAAAAGATTCCTTGGCACGCTTCATCTCCAGCTCGGCCTGGTTCACGAAACCCAGGCAATGGGTATTCAGAATAGAAGTTATCAGCTCGCGCGCTTTCTTATAATCGGATTCGAAGGTGATGTTAACCGGTATTTCATGCCATATAAAGGTGAAGCCACCGGTGTAATTGGCCAGAAATTCGGTAAATACTTTACTGTTCGGAATATGAATAACACGGCCGGTGCTTTGTTCGGCTTTTACCCGGTTACCGATTTCTATCACAGAAAAGGTGAACAGCCGTTTATCAATCACATCACCCTTTACCCCCATTACTTCTATCCGGTCGCCCAGGTCAAAGGGTTTTCGTATTACGATGAACATCCATCCGGCAAGATCGGTAAGCAGTTCCCGCAGCGCGAGGGCGAGGCCCACCGACAAAAGTCCCAGAAAAGTGGCCAGCGATTGAAATCCTTCAAACCAGATTTTACCGACCACGAAAACCGCGATCACAAAAATTACCTGGGTGCTGTAGCGCTTGTAGTTGTAGTGTTTGGCCGGATCTTTGGTCTGCCAGTACACAATAATGAGGAACAGATACCGAACAAGAAGCAGCACCAGAATTACCACTACCGACTGAATCAGATTTTCTGAAAGACCTATCGAGGTGCCCAGGGATTCAGAAACGCGCTGGGTAAGTTCAGAAAAATGAAGAGGCGACATGGAGGGTTGTTAGCTTATGGATTCCGATACTTATAATCAGCCCAAAATAGGCCTTTTTAATAACTATATTTGTGAAAAATAAGGTTTTCGGTTGCGGAAGCCATCACCCTAAAACACAAACGGACTATGTTCTTTACTCATCTGGAATGTTCAAAAACCGGAAAAACGTACGACAAGGATGCCCTGCACAACCTCAGTGAAGCCGGGGCTCCGCTTCTGGCCTGCTACGACACCGACAAGGCGCGGAAGATGTTTACGCCCCAATCTTTGCTGGGAAGGCGAAAAGACATGTGGCGATACCGGGAAATGCTGCCGCTCCGGACGGATGCGCCTGCCGTTTGTCTGGGTGAAGGCGGTACGCCCCTGAGGGAAACACCCCGGTTTAAATCCGCATTCGGACTGAATAAGGTGTTCATTAAAGATGAGTCGGTGAACCCTACCGGATCGTTTAAAGCGCGCGGACTCTCCGCTGCGGTAAATGCGGCTCTTGAACGGGGCGTTAACGCCTTTGCTATTCCGACGGCTGGAAATGCGGGCGGGGCGTTGGCCTCCTACGCGGCTCTGGCTGAGAAACCGGCCCATATTTTTATGCCTAAGGACACCCCCGAAGCCTTCAAACAGGAATGTATTTCAGCGGGCGCTCAGGTAACGCTGGTGGACGGGCTGATTAGTGATTGCGGAAAAATGGTGGCCGAACGAAAACAAAAAAAAGGCTGGTTCGATGTCTCAACCCTGAAAGAACCCTACCGGCTTGAAGGAAAAAAAACGATGGGTTATGAGCTGTTTGAGCAGCTTGGCGGTAGCCTGCCGGATGTAATCTTATACCCGACCGGAGGGGGAACCGGATTAATAGGTATGTGGAAAGCTTTTGATGAAATGCAGCGGCTCGGCTGGATAGGCAGTGAACGTCCGGCCATGATTAGCGTGCAGGCCGAGGGTTGTGCACCCGTAGTGCGCGCGTGGCAGCAGGGTGAAGAGCAGGCCCGGTACTGGGAAGGAGCACACACCTGCGCATCGGGATTGCGGGTACCCGCTGCGGTGGGCGATTTTCTTATGCTAAGAGCTATCCGGGAAAGCGACGGTAAAGCCATTGCCGTAAGTGATGAGGCTATGATGTATTACAGCAACGAGATGGCCCGGCTTACCGGAATTTTCCCTGCTCCCGAGGGCGGAGCCGTACTGGCCGCGCTGATGCAGCTGCGTGACGAAAAGACCGTAGGAGCGGATGACCGCATCGTACTTTTTAATACCGGGAGCGGTTACAAATATCTGGAAGCTTTTAAGGCATTTACCTAAAAAAACGGCCAAATTCTTGATTTTGGCACGTTTTTCTCTTTTTTTGAAATGGAAAATAAGGTCATCATTTAGATGACGATGAATAATAAACCATTAATACTTAATAAAGAGAAAGCGTAATTCATGAATATTTCTGCAGTATCAACAAAGCTATTGGCAATTATTCTTATCCTTTCTACCGGTATAGCTTTAACAGCTTGCGACTCGTCCTCCTCGGACAGCAACGATCTGGACGGTGAACTGAGCGTGGAAGTCATTGGACCGGCAGGGACAAGTTTTTCGCTTAGCTATTCGCTATGGGATGGGGAATCTTTAGAAGGCGAAGCCGGGACTGAAACGATACCTGAATCCGGGGAATTTTCCGAACTAATCGGATCCGGTAATTATGAAGGCGGGACGGTTGCGGTAAGTGTATTTTCAGAAGGAAATCCTGAAATTCTGCTTCGTCTGTTAAACGACGGTGATCTGGTAGCAGAAACCGATACACCTTCCGATGACCAAATCTATGAGATTGAAGTCGGCGACCTGCCCGATTTTGATTTCTAAACCGGATGATGCCTACGTATCGTCAGAATTTTTTAAAAGGCCGGTTCCGCTTTGGATGCCGGCTTTTTTTTGTCCGTTAGTTCCGGAATGAAACATGCGTGAAGGTGCTTATTTCAACTACTGTCAACCTGCCATCACCCTTATAATTCCTAATCCCGGCTTTCCC
>PXDL01000064.1 GCA_003566395.1 Balneolia bacterium
CACTGATAACAGATGAAATGGTTGTTCGTCCTCCTGCCTGATTATTAACGGCCGAGCGCGAAAAACCTCCGGTGGTAGGGAAAGACTGAAAAAATGCTCCCCCGATATTCGCCCCTCCCAGGGCGATTAACTCCTGATTGGCATCTATTTTATAGCCGTTTTTTGTGGCGATAGCTTTTGCAACCGCTATTGACTCCATGTAGCTTATAAGTGCAATAACCAGAATGACCGGAAAAAGAAGACCTAAATCCTGAAATGAGAAAAAGCTTGCATCGAAGGAGGGAAGCCCGGCTGCAACTTCGCCCACTATCCCGACCCCTTTGTCTTCAAGTTTTAAGGAATAGGAGAGTATAATTCCCGAAATTACCGCTAACAGAGCGCCGGGAAAAGCTCGCTTCCACTTCCTGATCAGCTGAATAGCCAATATAGATCCCAGGCCAATACCGGCGGTCCAAAAGTGGACATCATTTAGTTGCTGGAAGGTTTGAACCAGCAGTCCGGGCACGAAACTGCTTCTCGGTAGCTCCAGGCCGAGCAGGTTGCCGAGCTGACTCATTCCGATTATGATTGCAGCCGCAGACGTGAATCCACTCAATACCGGATGAGACAGAAAATTGACAATAAACCCCATTCTGAATACTCCCATCAGAAACTGGGTGATGCCGATCCCGAGTGCGGTAAGAATGGCCAGTTGAATAAACCGTTCACTTCCCGGTTCAGCAAATGCCCCGACCCCGGCAATAACCAGAAGCGAGACCATCGCCACCGGTCCAACCGCGAGATGCCTGGACGTACCGAGCATGGCATAGAGTATAAGCGGTACAATTGAGGCGTATAAACCGTAAACAGGAGGCAATCCGGCAAGTACAGCATAGGCCATTCCCTGAGGTATCAGCATCACTGCTACGGTGAGGCCTGCGTTTAGGTCTCCCCGGAAATCAGGTTTACTGTACCTTCTAATCCAGTCGGTAACCGGCAGGTATTTTCTTACAAGGTTCAAAGCTGTGTTCAAAAGCCCGGGATTGGTCTTAATCGGTTATCGGAATAGAAGGCCTTTATGAAAAGCAGCGTCCTCAAATGCCCAAACCTGGAAAAAGAGTGATGCTGTTCTTTGGTTTCAATTTGGTTCATGCGTTGAATAAAGTCCAAATTTATGGTTTCTCAAAGATTTCCTGTGATCCAAACAGAGACGAACTAACATATACATTGAAATGATGATTCGATCATAAATGATACTATTCTGTTTAGCTTTTTATTTTTCTGAATTGCAAAATACATGAATCAATACAACATGTCAATACATGTATTTAATAGTTGTGGGTTTTGAGCACAAAGCCCTTGAATCCTGGATTAGCTAATCCAATGCCTTGAAGGCAGTATGTCGTTGCACCTTAAGTTGAATAGATCAGGTATTCGAATATTTATCACTTGAGCAGGATGAAGAAGCTAACCGAGCCTGAAAGCCATATTATTCCTTATGATTTTGTAAGCGCTTTCAGTAAATTCCGCGTGGTTTATAAAAACCACTACGTTGTTATCCTTCCAATTCTGTACCCTAAAGCAGATTTAACATGCTTGAGATTCAAAAGCGTCTGAGCAATTCTTTTTATGCGCTGCTGGCGTTGCCCGCCACGGCCATGGGGCTGGGCCTGTCGATTCAAATTGCCGCCCTTAGCTGGATTTTAACCTATGAATACGGCCTGTCCATCGGTGATGTAGGCCTGGTCTGGGCAACCGGTCCGATTGCCGGTATTCTCGGTCAGGTTATCATAGGTATTATAAGTGATAACGTCTGGGTGATGAACGGCAGGAGGCGCATTTTCATCCTGATCGGAGGCGTGCTTGCTTCGCTCATGCTGCTTGCCCTTCCCAATATCGGCATCATTCAGGCAGGCCTGGGCATTGAGGCTATCCTCGGTATCGCCATCGTCATTTCTATGGTGCTCGACCTGTCCATAAACGTGTCGTTTAATCCCACGCGCTCGCTTATTGCGGATGTCACTCCCGAGGGCCGATCCCGGACCAAAGGCTACACCTGGATGCAGTTTGTTTCCGGAACCTTCGGCGTGTTGTCGTATGCGGTGGGTGCGCTCTACGGTAATATATTCCTGATTTACAGCGGAGCCGTGGTAGTGCTGCTGTTCTCAATTATCCCCCCGTTTTTCATAAAAGAGCCGCGCTATCTGGGGCGTTACGGCGAAGACGAGGACGAAATCACCAAATCACTGGCACTGAAAGATCCGACGCCCAAGGAGTATGCCGGCTTGGGACAGGTTTTTCACAGCATTCGTCCGCTATGGGGATTTTTACTGTACGGGATTTATGCCATCATCAAGCGCACGACCGGCTTCGTAATTGACGGCTATATCGTAGAAATAATTGCCGGTGTACTTACCGTGATTCTCGTTGCTCAGGCCCTGATGAAAAGCGAAGCCGGCAAATCAAAAGAAGAAGCCGGCAAAATCGGGTTTCAGAAAGTGCTTGCAGCGCATTCGTTTTCATGGATCGGGGTGCAGAGTATGTTTATATACATGTTCGCCTTTGTGGACTTCCGGATGCCCGATCTTTCAGAAGAAATGGTGGGCACGGTGGTGAACTGGAGCTTTTTCTCCCTCAATCTGATTGCGGCGCTCTTACCGGTATTTGCCCTCGAACCGCTGGCTAACAAATTCGGCAGGGTGAAAACCCACGCCACGGCACTGGTGTTTATGGCGGTAGGCTACATGGCTATTGTGCTCATAGGAAACACTCCCTGGACCATGTATATCTTAATGATGGTGGTGGGTATAGGCTGGGCTTCCATTATCAGCCTTCCGTTTGCAATTATGAGTCAGAAGGTGGCCCAAAATCAAATGGGACTCTATATGGGCCTTTTCAATTTGTCCGTGGTGCTTCCGCAGCTGGTTTCCAGCTTTGCGATTGCCGAGCTTGTGCAGGGCGTGGACAATAAATCCGTTCTGCTAATTTTGTGTTCGGTAACCGTGGCGATGTCGGCAATCTGCTGGTTCATGGTACGTGAACCGAAGGATGAGATGACCGAAAACCCAGTATTGCTTGACGAAAAAATTGAAGGACAATCCGGAGATCTCTGATTTTCTGGTAAAAAAAATCGGTATGAAACTATCAGCTCCGGAGTTGCGGCTTCGGAGCTGATTTTGTTTCAACAGGTTCCTTAAGTTTAGAATATCTGCTCGAATTCCAACAGGAGAAAGTCGGTTTCAGGATTCCTGTTCTTCCGGTTCAGGCTCGGCTTCCATGATGGTTTTAAGATTCGTAAGCCCTTCTTCAAAATCATCGCCGATTGCTTCGTCTATATTCATAACGGCAAGCAGCAGATTCATGGGCCGGGGAAAGCTGCTTTCGAATCCCCAGATTACGCGCGTTTGACGCTCACCGATTTCCTCTGTAATCATATAGGCGTCGGCCCGGCTCTCGAACGGCTCAATAAACTGTATCCTCGTTTCGATCCGGCGGCCTTCTTCGATGGCCGTGATTTCCTGCTCTCCCTTTCCGACATCCTCATTTCCCTCCCATGCGGCAACAAACCCTACGGTGCCGTCGGTTCCGCGGTACTCCTGCCGCATATTCGGATCAAGAGAACCCCAGCGGCTGAATTGATCCTGATTGCGAAGATATTTCACAAACTCAAAAACCTCATCTTTGGGCCGGTCGATTTCAACGGTGCGTTCTACCGTAAAATCTGTGGGCATGAACAGGGCGACAATCAGTGGCACGGAGACGATCAATACAAGAAATACGGCAAAAATGATCAGTACTTTTTTCATGATAGTGGTTAAATTGAAGAGTACGGGTTTCGATAAGTTATAAATGCTTGTGGAGCATGAATATAAAATATAAACTACAGATTAATTCGCATCGGCGGGAATCTGATTCAAAAAATAAAGACCAAAAATGTTTAGCATACTATGATGGCTGCTGATTCTGAAATAATACGCTGTGAGTGGTGTCTGGGATTTCCTGAGTATATCGAGTATCACGATAGGGAATGGGGTGTGCCGTCTTTTGACAGCCGGTATTTATTTGAAATGCTCATTCTGGAAGGGATGCAGGCCGGACTGAGCTGGGCCACGGTTCTGAAGAAAAGAGAGCACTTCCGCGAAGCGTTTGACAATTTCGATCCCGGCAAGATGGCACGCTACGATCGGAATAAGAAAGATGAGCTGCTTGCAAACCCCGGAATTATACGAAACCGGCTCAAGGTTGAAGCATCGGTTTCCAATGCGCAGGCATTTCTGAGAATCGAAGAATCCGGGCGTACGTTTTCGGATTACATCTGGTCGTTTACCGAAGGAGAGCCGGTCATCAACACTTTCAGGTCGCTTAAAGAAGTTCCGGCAAGCACACCGGTGTCCGACCGGATGAGTAAACAGCTAAAAAAAGACGGCTTCAAATTTGTGGGATCAACCATCTGCTATGCATTCATGCAGGCAACAGGAATGGTGAATGATCATGTAGTGTCATGTTTTCGTCATAAGGGTTAATTCAGAATGCAGAATTAAATAATTCAGAATGATTCCGGCCGGGAACTATTCACCTTCCCCAAAACAACATGAACCCCGGTACCCGACACAGCCCTCCTTCGTTTGAACCACCTGTAAGCGCATTTGCGAAGCATCGAAAAATGGAGGTTCGTGACGTTGATAACCATCGCGGCTATTCCGGCGAAGGAGATTTTTCGCGATGTGATTGCGGCATCTGAGGTTATCCGAATTTGGTATCGCTGATTGTTCAAACCAAGCATTTCACACTGCTCAAAATGACGATTGGAAGGTACGGTAAATAATTCAGAATGCAAAAATTCAGAGTTCAGAATGGGGGGATACGATTTCTACCTCGTCGCCCAGTTGGGTC
>PXDL01000288.1 GCA_003566395.1 Balneolia bacterium
CCTGAAAAAATGTATCCGATGCGTCTTCGTAAAACCGCATTTGCCGGACTTGGCTTGTTAGCGCTCACCAGCTCACTGGTAGTCGAAAATAGAGAAACTATAGATGCCTACAGTCCTTTTATCGGCGATAACGGCACGATAGCTACTATCGAGGACTGTCCAGATATCTCAGACGATGAACTAAGTATTCCTATACAAGGCGTAGATGATGTCCGCTCCGCCGCACGCAATTTCGAATCAGCTGGAGGGCGGCCAATCGAAACGCTCCGAACCATTACATCTTTCTTCGATTATCCGCAATCTAGCTATACGTCGGAACAATCAGGGGTAGAATTTGTTTTCTATAGTGACGTTTCTGAAGCTGATTGGGAAATAGACCACCAAGCATTTGATACATTGTTCCATTTGGCGCTGGCTGATGACCATCAATACGACAACCCTGGCGTAGAAAAGACGGTTAATTGTCTAAGGGAACGTATTATCGATAATCAAGAATTTGCCGGAGAAGAATACTCGATTTACATTCCGAGTAATCCACGCTCATGCCTTGGCAATGGACGCATTATCGACCTCGACAAAAAACCTGATGCGAAGTGTCACCAACGTGGTTTCGCTCCACCGAAAATTGCTGTTTCGCTTTTTGGACTCTGGGAATTCGATGGTCGTATCATGATTTTGACTGGTGGTCGTGCCCCGGAAAATACCCAAAGTAGCATGCAGAAACTTGCTTTCCATGAAAGCATCCATGCTCTTACTGCCCTTCCTGGTGAGGTCGATTTTCAATTAGAGCCAAACGAAAAATGGGTCAAATACCAAGAACGTACCCTGCTAGCGGAAAAGTCAGACATCTACGAAGCCGTTCCACCGTTTATTACTTTTACTAACACAACCTCTGCGAGCGACTAAAGCAAAAGCAGCGACCAATACGACCAAAATTCAACGATAATAAAATAAATGACGGCTATAAACCATAAAACCGCAATGGTAAATGCATGTGTGCCAACAAACGATATACTTCGATTAAGAGAATCGCTTTTAAATGTAACTAATTTATATTTCGTAACGTAGGCAGTTACTATAAAGAATAATGGCACGACAATTAGCCAGACCACCATGCACCAAGGGCAAAGCGTGTTTAATACGAAAAGGCTTTGATAGACCAAATATTGTACTGACAAAAATCCAATAAATGAGCCGAGTAAAAGCAATCCCCAAAACCACTGCGCGAGCTTAGCGCCGGCAAGCAGCACTAGGCCTACTGTAATGAGAGCACTAAATGCTGCAATACCTAAAAACGAATGAGGTACACCCAGTAAGCTCGCTTGCGTGCTACTCATTACCGAACCGCAGCTCAGAATTGGGTTGATGTCACATAGCGCCACTCTAGTAGGGTCTATCAGGCTCGCTAAACGCTCTAGCGCAAGAGAAAACGAAGCGATTAGCCCGACCGCGCCAATAAAAATAAACGATGCAGCAACGTTGCTATGCCAGGAATCTTGTGCGTCTTTTGCGACCTTTTTTTTACTACTTGTCTTCGTTTTTTTGGCTGTCTTCATTCAGCAAATAGTATACATTACTTTTTTGAATAATCAGTGTATACAAGCGAAGTAGGCGTCAAGCAGAACACAATGTAATAGCCGTCCCTTAGTGATGTAACAGGTGGCGCCTTGCGTCCCTCTTTATAGTTTTTTTCCTTGATGACAAACTGGAAAACTTTTTCTTGCATTTGGGTGTTGGTTTCGACCTTGGCACGTCCCTCAATTTGTGCTGTCTGAAGCGAGTCGCTCTCATGTATCGTTAATGCAACCTTACTATTTTGCATAATATTTCGCGCTTTCTTACTTGCAGATTTAGTCAAAAAATAGAGCTGACCGTCTGATGCTAGATAATAATGTAGCGTTGCTCCGTTGGGTTGACCATCAGGACTAACCGAAGAAAGATAACCTACGTCATGCTTTGCAACATAGTCGTACGCTGCCTCATCGGATACATCTTGTAGATAACTATCCTCAGCGAATTCATGATAGAACCTGCCGGAGCGCTGATCATATTCACCGCCACTTAGTCGCCGTGACTCGATAAATTTGGAAAAGTTTTCTGCTGCTCGGCGACTAACATACTTAAGCGTGTATTCGGTTCCACGGGTTTGCAAGGTAACCGAAGAAAACGGACCAGCCGAGTTAGACTTTACGCCGGAAACAACATCGTACGTCAGGATATCTTTTGTCGTGAAAAAAGGTTTCTTATCAAGATAAATAACGCGTTTTTCTGTGGCAACGAGCATACACCAACCACTCGATCCCACACCGTAAACCGCGCCGCCAATATGCTCGTCTTCGTAAATAATAGATGGGAGGTGCCGGCCTTCAGAACGCGCTACACTCAACCAGCTAAGTCCAGCCTTTAATAGTTCACGCCTTACTCTTTCTTGATTAGCTTGACCCATACATCCTCTCGGTTAGGTGCTGTCTATCATTATAAAGGTTTTTTTAATGAGAACTAGTCTTATCAAGAGCAAAGTACACACTTCTAGAAATTATAAAAACTGTCTGGTATAGTCGTAGCCAATGTTTTCTGAAGATATCAGGGCGAGGCAGCGTCGCCGGCGTTTTTTTGTATTACTTGGTATTGCGGCAGCCATCGTACTATCAACTAGTTTTCAGCATCTGCAACAAGCGCAGCAAAATGTCACAGCGATTGATGATACGCACATTACCCAAAAACTGCAAAGCGGCGACTACACCCTGGCAATCGAAGCACTTGGTGAGCTTGCCGTAAAAGAAAGAGTCAGTCGAGATGGCTATGCGCGAAGCAATTTTAGCCCTGGCTGGGGGATTGTTGATGGTTGTGATATGCGTAATCGCATTCTCCAACGTGATCTTGCTGATATAACACTTGATGAAGATGACTGCACCGTACTCACTGGTACCCTAGAAAAAGACATGTTTAGCGGCAAACGGATTGAGTTTACGCGAGGACCCGAAACCAGCGGTGACATTCACATCGAGCACATCGTTGCGGTATCTGACGCCTGGCAGAAAGGCGCTCAAGATCTTAGCCAAGAAGAACGTTATGCGTTTTTTAATGATCCGCTCAATCTCATCGCTATCGACGGTCCAACTAATATGGAAAAGGGCGATAAGGACGCTAGTGACTGGATGCCACGCCCAGCGTATCGCTGCCGTTACGTCGCCCGTCAAATTGCCATTAAAAAACGGTATGACTTATGGCTCGATCACTCTGAACACCATGCGATGAAACAAAAACTACGAACATGCCCTACGCAAGTACTCCCCGTTCAAAAGGAGACGCCGCGTGGCACTCACTAACCAGCTACGCCATTACGCATCAATCAAACGGTTTCACGTGTCATGGCTGATTTCCTGGATGTCTTTGGGGGTTTTAATTGGAGTGGTTGCTACACAAATTATCCCAACCTTAGCACTCCACCCCAGAGACCTGCTACTGATAGGGTTATCTCTGGCGTTTATCGGTTTTTTAAAACGAACGATGATAGCAATTGTGCTGGTGTTTCTTGCTGGAGCTCTACTCGGTGGCTACCGCGGAATTATCACCCAGCAACAACTGCAGCCCTTGCAGTCTTTAGCTGGATCGTACCAAACTATCACCGGAACCATCCAAGATGACACGACGCGCGGCTCATCTGGCGACCAGCGGATCCGTCTTAACCAGCTCACTACAGACGATGTAGCAATACCAGGGAACATCTGGGTACAAACACGTGATCAAACTGAACTGAAGCGAGGTGACATTATCACGGCGAGCGGTCAACTTACCGACGGGTTTGGCACAATCCAGGTCAGCATGTTTCGAGCGACAATTGAAGAAGTAGTGCGACCTAATCCGGGTGACATCGCCCGAGTCGCTCGAGATTCGTTTGCGGCACAAGTCGATGAATATATCGCCACGCCACAATCGAATCTGGGAGTTAGCTTCCTCGTTGGGCAGCGCAGCAACTTGCCGAGTGATATCCAAGATATGTTTCGTGACCTTGGATTGGTTCATCTTGTAGTAGCAAGTGGATTCCATCTCAGTATTGTTATAAAGTTTAGCCGGCGCACCTTTTCACCGCTTTCAAAATACCTTGCCTTGCTAAGCAGCCTACTATTGATATTTAGTTTTTTGCTGCTCACTGGTTTTAGCACCTCAATGGTACGGGCAGCATTGGTAACTTCTTTTAGTTTATTGGCTTGGTACGTCGGAAGAGCACTTCATCCGCTTGTACTTCTCCCCTCTGTGGCTGCCATTACCGCCCTGATCAACCCGCTGTATATCTGGTCGGATATTGCTTGGTATTTATCATTCGCAGCCTTTACAGGCGTTATCGTGCTTGCACCGCTACTACAAAAATACTTCTGGCACCCCGATAAAGATCCTGGCTTTTTTCGTTATCTCATAATTGCTACGTTTTCGGCACAAGTACTTACCTTTCCGATAATAGCTATAACCTTTCAGCAATACTCGTTGCTGGCTATTGCTGCTAACGTTCTAGTGTTACCGATCGTGCCCATTGTTATGCTCGGCACCTTCATAACCGGCGTAGCTGGCTACTTGTTTCCTTTTATAGCTGCTGCCACAGGCTGGGTAACTGAGCTTGGCCTTCGCTACATTACAACCATCGTGGAACTGTTAGCAGGTTTACCGATTGCCACGAGTGCAGTGAACGTCACGCCAGTCTTCACGGCAGTATTCTATGTCGGCTTATTGGCGCTAATGATCTACTTACAGCGTGTTACCGGGCATAGTTTGCGGAGTGAAAACCCGGTAGAGTAATTAGCTACAGCGAGATGTTCTCGGCTTGTGTCCAGTGACTCTTTGCTGATTTATCGCTAGCGTA
>PXDL01000022.1 GCA_003566395.1 Balneolia bacterium
ACTATTAAACTTTTTCTCGTTTAGTTTAATAAACTCTCTTTCATAAACTATTTTTTCTGCTTTTTGGCAAATATACTTCATTTTATCCACGGGTATCGCAATCGTAACAATATGCGTAGGTCTTCCTGTCTCATCCCGATAAAATATTTTCGAAGAGCCAATATGCCACACCCAGTTTTTATGGTCTCTTATTTTTACCTGATGAAGAAAGGTAAATGTTTTATCTATATCATTTTGGTGCATCAGGTTATGTACTTCTTCAATGACTTCCTCAGTATCTTCAAAATCAAAATATCGTTCGAGATACTCAGGTCCCATTTGTTTTAGTTCCTCAACTGTGATATTTAAAATGCCCAGCCCGCGGGAATTCATATAAATAGTTGTAAATGGAACAACCTGCTGAACCATTACTACTGCCGGCATCATTTCGGCAACTTGTGCAAAGGCTTTAATTTTATCATCAAGAGGAGATTCTTCCATAATACCACTCCTAATATTAATTAAGTATTAGAGACTCTGTAAAACCCGTTCTTTTGGTAAAAGAAAGTATGGTTGTCCATGCATTCTCAATTACCGACAATATATTTAAGCTTTCAGCAGTCATTTCAATACATTGTTTCGTGTATTGATAAGGTAATTCTTTTATATTGTCAATAATGTACTGAAGCAACTCATCATCAACCGGAGCTTTTCCTTCTGTATCATACCCCAGTTTTTTCTTTAAACCCTGAAGTTGGTTCCAGTAGAAATGTGTTTGATCTTAAAATTTCGGATCCATAAATATCGAGCACAGGCTAATCTAACACAATTGTCAGTTCTATTTCATATAGGTTCAATATATGTCAATATTTAGCCATAGAAAACCGGGGCCATTATATGAGAATTAGCTGGCAAAACCGGAATGGATATATCCCTAACTGTATGGGCACCATGCGTTTTAATCAGAACAAAGATGTTTTGCCGGTAACGTATTTTTTTATACTTAAAAAATTATAATTTTTATTGATTCGTTATTGAGTTACTGAGAAAAGATCAATTGAGTCTATTCCGGTCACTTTTTTAGATTTGTACTGTTCTTCATTACAAAGAATTGTTTTTTGTGAATGAACACTGATTAGAATACTAATACTGATACTATTATCAATTACTTACTCATAAAAAAAGACCAAATAATATAGCAACTATTAGTTAGCGAATATTTTATGCGCGTTATTGTAGCTTTTTTAAAAAACTACATATGATAAACTATACTGTCAAGACCCCTTAAATGCCGGACAACCGGAGACCGCATCAGCCTCCTGCCTATACAAACTATTTTTAGTCAAAAACCCATCATTAAAATCTCAAAACCAATCCGCTTACTTAATAAGCATCATCTTACGGGTGGTAAAGGTGCCGGCGGCTTCAAGTCTGTAGATGTAGGTGCCGCTGGCGAGGCCTGAGGCATCAAAAACAGCGGTGTGTTCGCCTGCCGCGCGGGATCCGTTCACCAGTACCGCCACTCGCTGACCTGTGATGTTGTACACGCTGAGCGAAACATCAGACGGTTCGGCCAACTCATACCGGATGGTCGTTGTTGGATTGAACGGGTTTGGATAGTTGGGCATCAGCCGGGCCTGACGGGGCAGGTCGGCTGCAGGTTCATTGCTCGTTACCATTTCACCAAACAGGCCGACGTTCAGCAGCCGCCAGTTGCCCTGACCCGAATACGGATTTCCGCCTGTGCCCTCTTCGCGCGCACGGTGATAGGCGGTGTTGGCAGGGAACTCTTCATCCGGATTCTCCGGGTTGAACGCAATCGGGGAGAACACCGAAACAATGCGAAACCCGAAATCCGGATTATCGGAAATACCATCTACCGAAGAGAGGTTGAACTCAAACGGATATTCGGTGTCGTGGGGTGAGAGTGCACCCCCGTTGCTGGTCAGCACCTCCCAGCTCGCGCCTCCGTTGGTAGTGTAGTGAATCTCGGCCCAGCGGCTCATAGTGCCCGAAGAACGATGCTCGTAGCTCATAGTGATGTTATCATAGCCCTCCGTACTCACCATAAATTCCGCCCCGGCCGTACCCGAATTTTCAAACTGATCGGGGAAATCCGTTATTCTCCAGCCGTTGTTCAGCGTAATGGAATGCGTACTTGTACCGCCGATAAGCGAAGCCGTGCCCTCACCGATAACCGGCTCAAGCGTATCGTCGAAGGTCCAGAGCACAAGTGCATCCGGCAGCACCGGATCGGGATCATCAACACCTCCGCTTGAAAACGTTACGTTCAGAAGACGCCAGTTGCCCTGCCCGGAATAGGGATTTCCGCCGGTACCCTCCTCACGTGCACGGTGGTAGGCCGTATCAGCCGGGAATTCCTCATCCGGATTTTCCGGGTTGAAGGCAACCGGCGAGAAAATGGATACAATCCGCACGCCGAAAAGCGGATTGTCGGGTGCTCCTTCCACATCGCTGAAATCATATTCGAAGTCGTATTCCGTGTCATGGGGGGAAAGCGCGCCGCCATTGTTGGTAAGAACTTCCCAGGTCTCGCCCCCGTCGGTGGTGTATTGTATTTCCGCCCAGCGGCTCATCGTACCCGAAGAGCGGTGCTGCAGATTTACGAAAATATTATCGAACCCGGCCGTGCTCACCATAAACTCGGCACCGGCCGTTCCGCTTCCCTCAAACTGATCCGGAAAATCGGTAATTCGCCAGCCGCTGTTAAGGGTGAGTGAATGCGTGGTTGTGCCTCCGATAAGGGAAGCCATGCCCTCACCGAACGAAGGCTCCAGAGTATCGTCGAACGTCCACTGAGTGATGATGTCGTCGTTCTGCGACTGAGCGGGAGTGCCGGTTAAGCTCAGCATCAAAATCAGGGAAAGAATGGTAAAAAGTCTCATAGAAAGCGGTTGGATGTTTGGTTGCAGGTGGTTCAGGCGTAGTTTCAAGGCAAAGAACAAGTACATATTATATAATTAAATCCGTGAATATCAGCTTTTGGTGAGCTTGTCAATTAAATCGGCATGCTCGGGAAAGGCGTTTTTGAGTCTGTAGGGATCGCCCATTTCAAAGTCATCGAAATCGAAACCGGGGGCTACGGTGCAGCCGGCGAGCGTGTATGCATCGGCGTCTGATTCGGGATCGGCATTCACGGTTACGGCAAACCATGAGCGGGCCGGCACAACATGCTGAAACTGCTCACCACGCCCGATTTCGGGTCCCAGATACAGCCCTTCATACAGCCCGTCCTCATGAATCATATGAATGGTAAGGGAGCGGCCTTCGTAATGATGCCAGATTTCATCGGATTTAATCCGGTGAAAGGCCGAAAAGTCGGAAGCGCCGAGCAGGTAGTAAATTCCTGTGGCGTAAGCTCTTGGACCGGTAAAACCAGAATCGTATTCGTGAACGGGAAACGTTGCGCCGCTCCGGTATTGCTCCCGGAAAAAGCCGCCCTCGGGATGAGGTTGCAGCTTAAGTTTTTCGATCAGATACTGCTTTCTGGGTTTCATGGCACGTCTGAGTTTATGAACAGGTATCCCGGAATTAAATCTTTTTATTCGTCTTAAACTACTAACAATTTTGCATCGAATGCATCCCTTAACAAAGATTTAATTTATGGGTCCGGAAGCGTGTGATATAAGGTGTGGTTTCCCTTCTCTGAAAACTGATATCCTTATGCGTGCTGCTATTTTTCACGGTCACGTAAGCGTAAAGCTGGATGTAATGCTGAAACTTAGCGTTAATTCGCCGGACAACAGTAAATTAAAAAGATTGATATAGCGATTTTTAAGATGTAGCGACGTATCGATTTCCGATCTTTACGAAAAGCTTGATTCCTGCTCTGTATTCAGATCGTTACGTCGTTAAAGCGAACATCTCAAAAATCGTTACATCAAAGTACTGTCAGGCTTTCATAGAGCAAGTAGCTTGATTAGCTTCAACATGAAATGTACACGGGGTATATTGCAACTTGAGAAACTAAATAACTAACCCTTTTGCATCCAATGCACTACAAAACAAAGATTTAATGAACAGGTCCGTAACCTCCGGAGAGTATCATCAGGTTCGGTTTTCTGAAGGGAGTCGTTTTCTCTGGAATCCCGCGCGTAAAAGTATGCTTAAAGACCGTCCGGAAGAGCGGGTCCGGCTGCGCTGTATGGAGTGGCTTCATTTTCGCTGCGGCGTATCCTTCAGCCGGATGAGCACCGAGCTTCCCGTTCGGGGGCGGATTAGTGATGACACGCGCCGGGCCGATATTCTGACCTACGACAAAGATGTGCGGCCCCGGCTTCTTGTGGAGTGCAAGTCGGAGCACGTTCCGGTTGATGCAAAGGCCGCCATCCAGGCCGCCCACTACAACGAAACCGTTAAGGCGCCCTACCTGATGCTCACCAACGGCAGCACCGACGCTTTCTATGATATGACCGGTCCCAAACCCGAGCCGCTTACCTCCGGTTTTTTCGATCAGGAGAGAACACGGGAGCGCGACTTCAGCTACTGGATGGAGCGGGGATTTATCGGGCATCAGGCTGAAGAAAGCCGGTCCCTGACCGGGCTGCTGGAAAAAATGTTTGTGCAGGATACGGTTCAGATCCGCTATATGCAGATTCTCGCCTCCGGGCTGTCCGTACCGCTGAACCACTACTTTCACCCTGTCGGCACCAACTTCATAACACTCTCGGGCCGGGCCGACGGAAGCACCTGGGCGGCCGGACTCATCACCGATGAATCCGGAAAAAAAAGCATCACCCTTGTACCGCTGGATGAGCGCTTCGGCCACAACGGACTCATTTTACGGGCTTCGGGACCTTCGCCCCTGCCGGAACACGTGACTGAAAAAGCGCGGCTTTTGATAGCGTCG
>PXDL01000231.1 GCA_003566395.1 Balneolia bacterium
ATTTCAGGCGCTTTCATGTACCGCTGAGCATATTTTTATCTCCACTCCCGGAGTTTTGTCCTGCTCGGTTTCTGTTCAACCAAAGCCGGTCGGAAAACCAAACATTACTTCAATTAACCAATACATTTTCCATGAAACGTTTAGTTACGATTCTGTCGGTAATGCTGCTTTGTGTAGTATGTATCGATGTGAAGACGTCCGAGGCTCAAATAATCAAAGACCCGGAGATTATCTCTAATTATCTGGATACGCTCGAACTTACCCCTGAAGAGCGCCGTTTTCTGCAACAGTTCTATGAAAACAAAGGCCTCTATACGGGCAAAATCGTCGGTGGCGAAGATGCCGATATCGCCGATTATCCCTGGCATGTTGGCATAACCACCGCCGCCGGCTCTCAGTATTGCGCAGGCAGCGTACTTAATGAAGAGTGGATTCTCACGGCTGCGCACTGTATGGGCGGAAGCCCCTGGATTCGGGCCGGAGTTACCAATATTAACGACTCAAGCGGTCAGAACATCGCCTCCGCAGAGGTCTTCGTTCATCCCGAATATGTGTCGGTAACCAGCGGCATGGACATCGCCCTGATCCGCCTCGCCGAACCGCTTGATCTCAGCGACCCGAATGTTGAACCCATCCCCATTTCCACCCAGCTCCACAACGAAATGGGTTTTGAAGATGAAGGCGTGATGTCCGAAATCACAGGCTGGGGTGCTCTTTTCTCCGGCGGACCAAGCCCTGATATTCTTCAGGTGGCGGAGGTTCCTATTGTCTCGAACGAGCTGGCGCAAACCGGATACCCGAACGAAACCATTACCGATGATATGCTCGCGGCAGGTTACTGGGAAGAAGGCGGTATCGATGCATGTCAGGGCGATAGCGGCGGACCGCTTGTAGTTCCCGACGGCACAAGCCCGGTTGGGTCGGTCGTGGCAGGAATCACCAGCTGGGGCTACGGATGCGCCGGAGCCACTCATATGGGCATGTATGTGCGCGTATCCTACTTTGAAGATTGGATTGAAGAAATTTCGGGCCTCTCCTACCCAGGTCCTATAGAAGACGACGGAGTTCCCCCTGCCGACGTTACCGACCTTGAAGTAATCGGCATTCCGGCCGAGAACATGCTCACCCTCACATGGACCGCGCCCGGTTTCAGCGGAGATGAAGGCCGCGCTTTCGAGTACGACCTGCGCGTTTCCGAAAACCCCATTAACGCCGATAATTTTGAAGATGCGTTCCGCGTGGAAGGCATGCCCAGACCGTCTGAAGCCGGAACGTCAGAAGTATTCGATGTGGAAGACCTCAGCCCGCAAACTTCCTACTTTTTTGCTCTGAAGACATCCGATTTCTTCGGCAACACGGCCGGGATGTCAAATATAGCAACAGGCACTACCGACGGCTCTCCGGCGATAGAGCCGAGTCAGACGCAATTCAGTTCGGGTATTGAGGTTGGTGAAACCGAGGTGCAAACCATGACCATTACCAATACGGGTGAAGGATTGCTAAGCTACACCTTCCCTTCCTATCTGACCGATACCGTGCTGACCAACGAAATCGCAGCCCCGCTCAAGCGGAAAGCCGCGCATCAGCAAAACCGGAACGAACAGGAAGCTACCGCCGGACGCATGCTGCTCGGCGAATTGGAATCAGGAATGAACCGGCCGTTAACAAATCGTCAGCAGGCGCTTGTTGACGGGCTTCAGCAGCGTTTAGATTCCGAACAGCGCACAAGCGGCATTGTTCCGCACAATGATGATTCCTTTGAAATCGAATTTGAATCGCTCACTCTTTCCGGTGCCGAGTTCATCAATGTAACCGGCGACGGACTTTCCGGAGAGCTTACGGCCGTAACCGCCGATTTCCAGATCGACGCCTCCGGCAGCGGAACCTGGGCAAGTGATTTTGCCGTTCTGTTCACCACCCAGGAAGAAATCAGTACCTCCTCTGTTGTGCTTCAGGTTGGTGGATTTACCAATTTCGGCTCCGACAGCCGCATACAGTGGGGAACCGGAAACAGCACCACACCGGGTACGGCCGTTCAAACCACCATCGACATCCCAACCCCGCTTGATGTGGAAGACCTCTATGTCTGGATCGGGCACGGCTGGCAAACCGGCGGAAGCAGCACATGGTCCGGCTCCGTTGAACTGATCGGTGTAAATGATGTGCCTCCGTTTATCAGTGATATTTCCCCGGCGGCCGGCTCTATTCCGGTTGGTGAATCCGAGGAGATAAGCATCACTTTCGACGCCACCGAGCTTATGGCCGGTATCTATGAGCGGAGTACCCTCCTGCTCAGCAACGACCTGTCCAATCCCGAAATCGTACTCGACTTTTACCTGCAAACCGAAGGCGGCGATCCTGCCATGGAGCCTTCCGTAGAAGTCCTCGACTTCGGTAATGTGTTCAGCGGGTATTCCAAAACGATGAGCCTGAGCATCACCAACACGGGCACAGCCATCACCGATATTGAGGACATTATGGCCGAAGGAGACGCTTTTTCGGTGGATAACGACAGCCCGTTTTTGCTGTCACCGGGGCAATCCCGCTTTTTTGAGGTGACCTTCACCCCGGATCAAACCGGTGCGTTTGAAGGCAGCCTTTCTTTCTCCGGAAATCTCGATGAAGACATCGTGGTAGAACTTGCCGGAAACGGTACCGGCGTGCCGTCCATGTTGGTCTCTCCCGAACTCGTGGAGGCTACCGTAGTAATGGACGAATCCGGTTCCGCATCTTTCAATATTTCCAACGACGGAGACGGTCCGCTTGAGTTTGCTTTTCCGGGCTTCCTGGCTGAAGACGGGGTGGTTGATCTACGTGATCTCAAACTGCCTGTCGTTCGCGCACCCTTTACGGCGGACAGTGAGATGCTTCAGCAGATAAGTGAGCGCGCACTTCAGAACAACGAATCCGAGTCGCGCACTTCCCCAGCAGGAAACATGCACTCCGGAGCGGCCGCGCCGCAAAACGACGGAATCACCATAGAGTTTGAATCCTTTACGGCTTCGGGTGGAGAATTCAGCCTCATCAACGATGCCAATTACTCCGGCGAACTCACGGCCGTAACCGCCGATTTCGTGCTCGATGCCATGAGCGGCGGAACCTGGGCAAACGACCTGGCCGTTCTTTTCACTTCGGAAGACGCCATTTCGGAAGAAACTATTTTCCTCCAGGTCGGCGGCCTGACAACGCTCGGCCCTGACGGTTCCCGTATCGGCTGGGGAGTTGGAAGCTCGGGCACACCCGGAACCCTCGTGCAAACAACCATCGACATCCCGACTCCGCTCGATATGGAAAATGTGTATGTCTGGCTTGGCCACGGCTGGATTCCCGGGGGCGAAAGCACCTGGAGCGGCAGCATCCTGCTCGAAGGCGTACAAGATAACGAGCCGTTTATCACTTCGCTGAGTCCTGTTTCGGGCACGGTAGAACCGGGCGAATCTGCGGTTGTTGATCTTGGTCTTAGCGCCGAGGGCTACGATCTTGGAAGCTACACTACTTCAATAGGCCTGAGCAGCAACGATCCTGAAAATGAGGATTTTTCGGTTGAGGTTATGATGGAAGTTATTGAAGCGCTCAGTTTCATGGTTAACCCCACATCCCTGCATTTCGGCACCGTACATACGGGTCAGTCTTCGGAGGAAACCATCACCCTTACCAATAATACCCAGGGTTTGGTTTCGGTTAGCGGTATTTCAGTGAGCAGTAGTGCTTTCACCCCGGAAATGACTTCTGTTGAGCTTGAAGCCGGTGAGAGCGCCGAACTCGTTGTTGCGTTTGCGCCGCTTAATGAAGGAAGTTTTACTGGAATTATGACGATCACCACCGACGTGGAAGGTTCGCACACCGTACAGTTGCAGGGTGATGCCGTACGCGTGGCCGACCGCGTAACCTTTAAAGTGGATATGTCGGTGATGCAGGCCGAGGGAATTTATCGCCCTGAATCCGGAGACCTTGTATATGTGAAAGGCAGCTTCAACGACTGGTCAAGTGAAGATCAGGAGTCGATGACCTTTAACGGCGAAGACCACTATGAGATCGATTACGATCTGATGGGTGAAGAAGGTGACGAACATGAGTACAAGTTCTTCATCGAAGCCGGTGACGGACGCGATCTGCCCAACGGCGGATGGGAAACCGACGATGTGGGTGAAAACGGCAGCAACAACCGCATCGTAACCCTTACCGGCGAGGATGTTGAGCTTCCGATCGTGTATTTCAATAATCAGATTGAAACAAGCACCGACACCGGAGAAGAGCTTCCTGCCGAATTCGCGCTCGAACAAAACTACCCCAACCCGTTCAACCCCACCACTATGATAGAGTACTCTCTGCCCGAGGCAGCCGATGTACGCGTGGAGGTGTTCAACCTGCAGGGGCAGCGTGTAGCCGAGCTGGTCAACAGTATGCAAAATGCAGGACGTCACTCGGTCAGCTTTGATGCCAACCGCCTGGCTTCAGGCATGTATATCTACCGCATCCAGGCCGGAAGTTTTGTCGAAACCCGCAAGATGATGCTGGTGAAATAGCAAATAGCTTTAAGCCGATACATTCAGAAAAAGCACCGGAGGGCAAACGCGCTTCGGTGCTTTTTTGTGGAAAAAAGGGGTTCATTCAGAATGCAGAATGCAAAAATTCAGAATTCAGAATTGAGGGGATAGACTCCCAACTCCGTCGCACCATCGAGTCATTTCGAGGACTCCATTCCGGCTGCGCCGGAACAGTTGATGAAGATGACATGGGCGCTGACGCTCCCAATAGTAAATGGCTTCGGGTTGCAGGTTATTTGGTTGGGATTGAGATCTTGCCGGTTTAGCAACTAACTGACCGGAAACCGAGGACGGAAGA
>PXDL01000183.1 GCA_003566395.1 Balneolia bacterium
ATTAATATCTGGAAAGTCAGGTGTCGTCATGTTGACAAACGTAGATTGAATAGACTCCTCTATGTTTGACCAGGAAGCGTCCATCTGCTTGGAATCCATACGATTTATAACATCAACCAAGTGTTGAAAACGCGGTTGATTTTTGATACTATTCAGTAACACCGAAACCGCCAACATTTTTGGACTGATATTGAGAGTTTCAATGCTAGAGACAACTGAGTTCATCCAATTGAGAATTCCTGTAGCAGACATGGTACTTGGGTCTACAGGTGTCAAAAGACATCTTAGTTTCTCACCTACGTCAGCAGCGTTCATTGATCCATAGATCAAAATAAAATCCCGCAGGATAACATCTGGATTTCTATTAGACAGTTGCTTGGCAATACTACTGGATATGTTGCGGAACAGCGTTTCGTTGACATAGCTGAGTTCATTTTGGGACAACATAGCAGTTTTAAAATAAAAGGCTCCTAATTTCTTGTACGAAACCACTGAGTTTACAGAGCACAAAAACCATTCCAGAAAGTCTTCGAAGTCGAGTTTGTCCCCAATAAACATATTATCTCTTGTTGGAACGGAACGCGAAATAGTTCTCGTGGTAGTGGTTCAAAGATTCTTGAAGTCGCTTGAATTTTAGTTCCTCGCCGATGTTTGTCTCAATGTCAGAGACGATACGTTGGAAGAGCGAAGAGTCGACTCCGTGTAACAGGTTCACGGCGTCAACCCCTTTGGACTTAAACGCCTCGGTGACATTTTTTGATATGTCAAACGACTGAAATAGCTCATCGATTTGAACTGCTTCAGGTGAGTCAAAAGTAAACAATTTCTTAGTTGCCTGTAACGTGGTTTTAGATACGTTCTCTGTGTTTTTGGCGTGTGCCAAACAAGCAATATAGAGTCTTGTAGCCTGCATTGTAGAGTTTCCAGGTAGTCGGCAGAGCGGGCTTAAGTGAATGGAAGTATGTAGTGAACAACACTTCGTTGAAACGAATAGTATAAAAAACTGTGTAGATAGTCGTCCAGACTTCTAGTCGAGTTTTTCGGCAAGGTCAGCTGGTATACCAAGTATGAAGGTCTTAAAGTGAAAACTGTGAGTCTTAAAATTAATATACGTGCTTGAAGGTAGCTTATAATTTCACCAAACGACGGATACGTCTGGGCCCATAACCTGTAAAATCAAGAAGTGTGTTAAACTCTTTACATTGCTTAAAAGATTTAGAGAAATATACTTCTGTAATACTTCTGTGAACGGAGTGCTCTTCAGCTCTCTCTTGTTGTGAAACGATGATCTTCTAACGGACGTTGAGCAATCAAGAAAAGAAGCTCAAATACAAGGATAGGGCTATAACAACACACCCCCTGCGTTAATCACGAAAGTGATTTCAACGTAAAAGGAAGAACTAGAAGATTACATGGCAAAGGAAATCAGCAAACATCGGCTAAGACAAAGTTTACGAAGAATGCGTCATGAATAGCCACATAATTCCCGATCAAAAAGTATTCAGTAAGAAAAGAGTTAGTTGATGTATTGTACCAACATAGGTGGAGGTAAACAAATCCCTCCTAGCCGGCGAAGTTCCAGAGTTTTAGGACCCCCAAGTGCTTTTGTGAGGACATCAGCAACTAGGAAACAGCCTGGTTTGTGATGTAATGAGAATTCTGTACCCACGTACTGCCGGGTATAATAAAAATGCTTATCGATATAAGCGAGTTTGCGAGAAGAGCCAGACGGTCGAGGCATTGTCCTCAACGCAACAGCATTGTCGCAGTACAGCGGCAGTAATGGGGAATCCTCTCCTGTGAAACCAAGTTCATCAAGTATACGGCGGTACCATAGCGACCAATTCATAGTAACTGAAAGATTACACAATTCGGCTTGCGAGCTAGAGTAAGATACATGACGGATAATTTGACTAGACCATGCGATCGGAGCCCCTGGACAAAAGAAACTGATCATACCACCTGTACTACCCCGATGAAGAACACGGTCAGCATGAGATGAGTCTGATTCTACAAATGGGCTAGAGCGGAGACCCCAGGCATAAAGGATACCTTCCGAATGCGTGTGAAAAATGTAGGCCAATACTCGAATTGCGAGGTGAAAAACTGTGTCATCATAAGCATGACCAAAGCGGCTAAGGAAGTTTACAGCAAAACAAATGTCAAAACGGGTGTGTAATGCGACAAATTGAAGACTCATTACCAATTGTCGAAATGGCAAATAGGCAAACTGCGGAGATTGAGTAGTTCCGGGTTGAGGTAAGCACACATCCAAATCAACGGGTAACGGGCTACTAGGACGCCAAGAAATCAAATCCATGGGGCAAAAATCACGATGTAAACACCGAATATAATGCGACTGAGTAACAAATATGCCATCTGGACACGTGTACATTTTGAGCCCGAGATACGACGTACAAGTTATGTCTCCAGACAAATGCTCGGTAGACGAAGTCAATTTATATTTCATGGATAAAGAAGACTGGAGATCAGAGAAATCCCCATAGACAAACATATCATCTACATATGTGCCAACCACCGAGTCCTGTTTGAGAAACAAGGCAGGGTCATAAGATGACCGCGTGTATCCTAACGACTCAAGGTCAAGGCTGAGGGTGTTATGCCAGTTGACAGGAGAATCCACCAAGCCATAGAGACATTTGTTCAACAGGAGACCACGTGTCTCATCAGGGAGATCTATATCAAGAAGTTCAATACCCTTTGGTAAAAGTATACCCACAAGTCGATGCATAAAAGCGTTTAAAAATGCATTGCCCACGTCGAAAGACATCGGGGTTTGACGAGTTTTCGCACATTTTGCTGCCAACAACCTTAGGGTGTCGCCACGAAGAGTCGGTGAATAGACATCCCCGGCCTCATCGCATGAGTCTACATTACCTAAAACCACGAGCCGAGCCTTGAATCTCGTCTCTTTAAGGGTAAAGACCCACATAGTTGGAAGAAACTGTATGGATTTAGCTTTGGGTTCACTAGAACGAACCGGTGAGAAGGTACCCATGCCAAATAAGGCCTCCAATTCAGCACGAATTGCATGTTCCCAAAAGGAAACCCAAGGATCGCCCCGTTGACGTAATCGGAGAAAATGAGACCAATTACCGGGAACAGTAGGAGAACCACGTTCCAATTCCTTACCGAAATCTCGCGCAGTGCCTAGAGGAATATCCGAGAGACCGATATTAGCGTCATCGTATAGATCCGCCCTGGCACGAATAACATTGATATCTGCGGTAGAGCCAAATTGTGGCCGAGAAGATTCATATTCATAGTTGAACCGCTTGCGAGGAGTACGAACACGCGTACCTTCTATGATGTTGGAAGGAGAAAGCTCGGCGGTAATTGAACTTCTTGCCCGTGTAGTCAGAGGTGAACAAAAGTCCAGAGAACCGATATCATCCTTTGGTTCCGCCAAAACGTCAATATCACCCCCTGCGTTCGTAGACCTCGGCAAATCACCCCCTGGGTCAGAACAACCCTCAGTATCACTTTCTGCTGTCGGTGTCAGCATCGAATGTGTACCTTCCATGATACTGGAAGTAGAAAGCTCGACAGTAGTACTGTTTGCCTGTGTCGACAAAAGCGAATCAGAGGGCAGAGAATCCTTTGGTTCAGCCAAAACGTTAGTATCACCTTCTGCGCTCCTAGACAGCGGCAAATCGCCCCCTGGGTCATCATTATCATTTTCTGCCGTCGAAGGCAGCGTTGAATCACCGCGTGTGGATAACATTGATGAATGGGAAATATCAGGAACTGGTCCTGGGATAGCAGCATCAGAAACTGTGGTCGAATCTGCAGAGATGTAGATTGGTTGACTAGCCACGGGTCGTGACGTTGTAGTAGAGGTCGTATCACCGGTAGGCACGTCTCGTGAATTATTAGATACAGCAATGACAGACGTAGTAGACGATGAAACCTGGGCACCGTTAGACAAGGACGTAGAGTTGGCATTGTCATTGTTACCATCCGAGTTCTGTGCAAGGTCAACAGGACATGAATGCAGATCAAATTGGAAAACGGTATCATTCACAGGTCCCATTATATCAGGATAACGACGAGAAGAATCATACTGAACAAATGCCCGTCGAATAATACTAAAGCGATGCTCAGTAGTTTTACGTAGGATAATGGCTGTGTTATATGAGTAATCCATATCAATTCCCAAAAATATGCCTTGATTACGGTACTGTAATCCCGCCGGGAGGTATTCAATATCAGATTTTCGCGCTGGATACGTAGCCACCGAACCAAATGGAGCTTTAAATTGAGATAGATCCGGGGGAGAACCTGTAAACGATTCCATAGGACTCATATGGAGAGCTGAATGCTTAGTAAAGTTAGACAACACAGCAGCGTACGTTACGGCATAAGCCAAATATCGGCTAGGAAGTTTGGAATCCAAAAGCATACAGTTCACACGAGTCATTAAAGATCTATTTGCTCGTTCAATTATGCCGTTATACTCTGGACAGTATGGAGGAGTAACCTTACAGTCACTCCCGAAATGTTTAAGAACGTAGGCCCTAACCGTATGTAGAAATTCCTGTGCACCATCTACAACAATGCGGCGTGGCGTGAAATGCCATCGAGCCAGTATGCGGGAGAGACAGTTTTTGAAACTGCTACGGTTTGTGTAGACCGCTGCGTGTACTAGACGATGTCGAAACCATTGAAAAATGAGTACATATTTCTTCGTCTTGCCTATTTTAATAGGACCTTTGAAGTCCAAGTGGAGACTATCAAGTGTATCTTCTGAGGTGTTGTCGGATCTGGGAAAACGCTTACTGAAATTCACCCTTCTGGTAG
>PXDL01000137.1 GCA_003566395.1 Balneolia bacterium
AAGTCAGGCTATTAATCAGCGCCTCAGAAGCTAAAGAATTCTACGAGTTTTTATAACGCCATGCATGACTGAGAAATCTCCCCGCTAAAATGTGCCGCCATGTTGGGGTTGGAATCAATGCAGTGGGGCCGGATTTGAGTTACCCGCCGGTTACGGACCTACGAGATTTCTCCGGCATGCTTATCGGGAGTGCGTTATCGGGAATGTTTTAGCTTTCAAGTATGAACGTAGTGTCTGCCGTCGAAAAGACGTGTGGGGTGGGGCATGGCGGTGGAAATGGACATCAGAATTGGATAGAACGCGGATTACGCAGATTGGGCGGGATTACGCGGATTATGTTTGGTTTTGTCCGGTGAATTCTCACGGATTTGTACGAATTATTGTTTTTACTGAGGTTGAGGTTGTTTTATTATTTTGAATTTATTTGAATGCGGGTGTATAGCATAGTTGAAACCCGGCACAAACAGTTCTGATATTGAGAATAATGATGATTAATGGTTTGTGAAGTGCTAAAATTTCAGACAGACTGCGTAGAAATACTTATTCTTGTAAAAGCGCTTACATCACATTTGACAATACATCAATTTTAAGCTATCATAAATTTTAACATATCTGTAAAGGCATCCGGTTGAATGAATACAAACACCACCTTTTGCAGAGTTACATCTGTTGATGTATGTCATTGAAAAAAATGACATTAAATATTGTTTTTACTTTAGAATAGCCGGGAAGTAAACAGATAAATCCTCTCGGCGGATTATGAAATGCGAAGCTGAAGCACGCTATTTTATTTCAACTTTATTGAAAATAAATCTAGTATGTATGTAAGCGCTTGCATTTTTACTGACAGACTTGTTTGAACTGTCCGATTAAACCCAAACATACCGAAATTAACAGTTTGAAAAGGTAATTTGCTCAGGCTCTTTCCCGATAAAGTTAAAGTGAGTCGCTGGAATGAGCCATAAAGTAAGCGCTTACATTAAAAGCATTGAATCAGAATCTTCACACATACTACTACCGGCCTGTAAAATTCAGGTATTTGTTTAAACCGGCTAAGGACACAGCCTCTTTTCTCTGGTCTTTGTATATGGTGCAGCTACGTGAAGGTCAATCCTCAACACGTCATAAATTCTCCCGCTTCTCTCGCCTGCGTGCTGAAGTTACATCTCCAGTGCAGTCCCGAACACAAAGTCGGACTCGGTTCTTTAGCCTACTCATCATGTTCCTAATGATCGGCACCTTCGCCGTTGAGGAGGCCATGGGGCAGCTGACACTTGACGGAAATATTAATGAGTCCGACTGGATTTTGTTAGGTACATCCGACGGCGGGCCAAGTCCCGGTTTCGGTGCAGGACATGAGATTAATGCGCTATACTGGCAGCTTGATGAAGACTACCTTTATTTCGCTATAGCAGGAAACGTTCAAGACGGAAATTCCATAATTTTATTTATTGACACAGAACCGGGCGGTTACGGTACGGCCAATTATGGCAGAGATGGTGCGCCGGCAGGAATTAATAATCTCAACGATGGAATAAATTTTAATGGAGACTTTGCTGCCAATTATGCAATTCGAATAGGTTCAGGTAGCGGTAATTACTTCCTAAACCTATATACATTAAGTGGAACTTCTGGTGATGGAGGTGGACCTGATAATTTTCTTGGAGACCAAAACGGTGATAATCTTGGAGCAAACCCCGCGAATTCTGATCAAACGCGAGGATTTGAGTTTAGAATTCCCCTTAATGATATCGTTATTGATGAATCACATGCCCTAAAAGCATTTGCTATGTATGCAAGTGATGGTGGTTTTTTATCAAATCAATTCATCAGCAGAGCCGGCTCCGGGCAAGGGGTTTTTGGTAATGGGCCGGTTAATTTCGACAACGAACCGCCATCCTTTGTTAATTTAGATATTATATCTGTTGATGATGGTTTTTTCTCCGTTGCTTCAAATTGGAACATACTTAAAGCACCTGAAACCATTAGTAGGGTAATTATTGATTCTGAAATCACATTAGACAGGGATCAAACATTAAGTTCCTTACTTATTAATTCCGATGCTGAGTTTAGTGCATCGGATGCAAGCTCACAAACCCTTTCAATTTTAGACAGCGGCTCGCTCACCAACAACGGTACATTCAGTGCGAATACCGGAACTACTGCCTTTGAAGGAACCGGTACTGTAAGTGGTACAATTTCATTCAATAACGTTAATCTCTCCGGTGCTGTTAATTTTGGCAGCTCTTCCACTTTAAATGGAGTGCTCCAAATATTGCCTAACGGAGCAGTAGTAACCAATAGGCCAACATATGCCACAAATTCTACACTTCATTACAATACAGGCGGTAGCTATAACCGAAGTATTGAATGGCCTTCGATTAATGACAACAATGATCCCTTTCATGTGATCATCAATTCCAACCTGAATATGCAGGGACATACCACTGCACGGAATGTGAGAGGGAACCTTACGATTGAATCAGATCGAACATTAACCATGTCAGGTTCAAGTGGTGGTGATATCAGGGTAGAGGGCAATATGACAAACAATGGTTCACTGACAGCCAATGACCGCGCTTTTTTCTTTGATGGCACTTCACCCCAGACATTAACGACCACCGACGTTTTCTATCCTTTGCTTTTCATTGAAAACGAAGTAATCACTTCATCTTCGTTTTCCGTTTCGCAACTATCCGTTTCCAGTGGAAATGAATTCAATGTTACCGGTGGCACACTTGCCTTTACTGGCTCAAGGCTAATCTCTGGGGATGGCGATGTAAACCTCAATAACTTTACGTTCAACGAGCTTATGAACGTGAACGCTAATACGACAGCAAACACAGCCTCACGTACCGGAACAGATACAGCTATCATTAGTGTAGGGGATAATACAACTCTTGAAATCAATCAGGGTATTGCAGATTCGGGTGCCGCTTTTGTAAAACAGGGATTGGGCAGACTTCGAATCAACGAAAGTGTAACGGGTAATCTGTTGAACATAGATAACGGCACAGTGGAACTTGCCGGCGATTTCCCAACTGCCAATGCCGGAATGCCTATCGGAATCGGTTCCGGGTTTGAAATTCAGACCGCCAACGATGCCATGCTGGAATTTTCAGGTACCGGGACATACGAAGGTGAAATAACGGTGCGTGAAAGAGATGAAACCGGTTTTCCGGACAGTGGTCGGCGTACACTTCGCTTTAGTCAAACTGAAGGCGAAAGTCAGCTTGGCGGCAGTCTCATTTTGAATAAAGCCCTTTTTGTAGACGGAGAAGGAAACGGACATCTGAGTGGTCAGGTACAAAATACCCAGCCGTTTGTAAAGCAGGGCACGGGTACAATTCGCCTTTCAAGTGCTTCCTTTCAGTCAGGATTATTTATCGATGAAGGTAAAGTAATTGTGGATGAAGACTTCAGTTTCGCAAACCCTACTCAGGGATTTGCATTAGGTGCAGATACTGAGCCGCTGAGTGACTTAAACGCCGAGCTGGAAATCGCTTCCGAAGGTATTACGCTGGAACGGAACACTCTTGAGGTAAGAAGTGGTGTCGGGCAGCGGGCAGTCAGACTTTCGGATTCCGGTACGGCTGATCTGCAGTCCGAAGTTGATCTTGGTAAAAACCTGAGAGTGGTCACCGATTCAGGGTCCATACTTCGCTTTACCAGAAATGTAGAGGGTGCCGGGTCACTCACAAAGCTGGGGGCGGGTGCTATGCAGTTGACCAATTCTACATCAGACGAAAATACGTTTTCGGGTGGTGTTGTCCTTCAATCCGGTGCTTTAATATTGGGTGTTGGCACAACTCCATTGGGAAGCGGCGAACTGACTATCTCGGGAGGCCTGATAAGCTCGGATTCCGGTGCAAACAGAGCATTCGGTAATGATGTCATAGCTACAGGAGACTTCTCTATTGGCGGAAGCCCCGGTGGTAACGGTGCTGTAAGTTTTGAGGGTCCGGTTGATTTTAATGAGGATATCAGAACGATCACTACCCTGAATACTGCAAATAACTTGATCTCAGGAGTTATTTCAAACGGGGGATTACAAAAAGAAGGCAGTGGTAACCTCAGGCTGTCCGGTCAGAATGTATATACCGGTATCACCGATATTCTGGAGGGGGCATTAGGTTTGGCAGGAACTTCCGGAACAACGGTTATCCCCGGCGATATACGCATTGATGGCGGCACTTTACAATATAATTCTACTGCAAATGAACAAATAGTAAACACAGCTGAATTGAGCCTTATCTCAGGGCATTTTAATATAGGTGCAAGGACCGAAACACTACACTCGGTGAACATAGAAGGGGGATTGGTGACACGTGCCGGCGGAGTACTTACAATAACTGATTCTGCTATGTTTACAGGCGGAGAGATTAGGCTTACCACAGGTAGTTTTAATAATTCACAAATAAAGGTTGAAGGTGGCCTTCATCTTGGTGGAGAAGTGGTTTTTAAGTATACCCCAGCGACAAACAACACAAACGCTTTACTGCTGGAAGGCGACATTACTGTAGAACCTGGATCCCAGCCACATTTTCAACAGGAAAGTACAGGCACGGCAAGCGTGAACCTGCAAAATGGAATACGTACCGTGAATGTGGGTCAGGATGCCGTACTTACCCTTGACTGGCGGTTACGAAGCGGCAGTGAAACTCAGGCAGGAATTGTGAAAAACGGTGACGGTATTCTCAGGCTTACCAACAACGATAATAGTTACCGTAACAGCACTACCATTAACGCCGGGGTTATTGAGATTAATACCGCAACGAATCTTGGTGGAGACGGCTCATCGACTACACCTCATCCG
>PXDL01000241.1 GCA_003566395.1 Balneolia bacterium
CTAACATCTCCTGATGATTCCGGATCATTTTACCACCGTGCTCCAAGGCACATCCAGCCGGGAATCAGCATACAAGCCACATTTTGATCCCTCTACGTCACTGTGCAGCAAAGCCTCCTTTTAGATCATCTTTGGTCGGATTCAGGAGTTATGGAGCCACGCAAATTTCTTTCAGTCCTGATTTTTTATTTCATATGCAATTGAGATCCGGCTCGGTAATAGAAACGAAACTATCTCAAAGATCAAGAGAAGGCTGTTTTTTATATAGCTTTTGATCGTTGGGAAAAACGTTTGTCCCCGGAATTTTGATTTGATTTTTCTCTGGTCATATCAGCCTGTCTATGCGTAAAAGGCTGTAGAGTACCAATTATCATCTACCCTGCCAAAAATGAACGTAACATTAGTAAAGGCCCGGGCTCGCGAGCTTTCGCCTCTCGGATTTATACTTGGTGAAAGTGACCCCCGGATGTTTCAACCTGCTGTTTTCAATATGTCCGGAACCGTGCTGCATGCCACAACCGGCGACCCTGTAAAAAATGCATCCGTTAAAATCAAAGGAACCCACATTGTAACAGAAACGGATGAACATGGCTATTTTTCGATCCATAACCTGCCGGACAAAGTGTATATGCTTGAAGTTTACATCCGGGGCAGGAAGCAGTTAGCAAGACGTGTGATACCGTCTCATACATAGGGCCTCATTATTTGAGTGTTCGGTTTTTTATAGAATGGAAAAAATAGGGAGCGGATAAAAAATTTGTTCCGGAACGCCCTTTTCATTCAGAACAATCCCGGAGTCAAATTGCACTTCCCTCACATAGCCTGAATGCCCCACTTAGCGCTATTTTCTTTTTGAGGGCCGGATTTATTGGTGCCGTTTTTCACACTTTCCCCGGACAACGGAGATTTTCTATTTGGGCGATTTCCATCGTAAAAAGGTTTTTAGTAAAGATGATCCCCGGCTTTATCAGCTCCGGTACACGGCTCCGGGAAGAAATTTCCTTTTTCTTAAAAAAAACTGTTTTCCCCTTGGTCATCCTCCATTTTTCATGCATAACACAGGCAGATGTTCTTTGTACATACTCTGATATTAACACTTTACCTGCGTTGGACGATTTAGTCCCGTTGTTCAACCCAAGGTAGAAGAAGTGTCAGGTTAAACGTGTGGTTATTCCAACCTGATCGGGTATGCAGGCATCATGTTTCACTAAGGATGGTTTCACAGCGTCTGAATGTGAGCATGCATTGCCCCCGAACATCTTTTTTAGTTCAAGATATCCCTACAAAAACAGGCTTCAATTAGTGATGAATAGTAGTCCGAGAATGAATGTACATCTACAGGCTTCAGAATAACATTCTGAAGGGCTATTACCCGGCGGGGGAAATGGAGATTTCCTTCGCCTGTTTTTTTTTGAAAAACCGGTTTCCGAACAACCGGTTTTTCTGTTTTAATCCGGCTGGAAAATCCTACCGCTGATCCCGTCTTCTGTCGCCGCGGTTCGGGCGTTCCTCGCGCGGACGGGCTTCATTTACCACCAGCGTCCTGTCCATAAAATCGGTATCGTGGAGTTGGTCAATTGCGTCCTGACCGGCCTGATCGTCCATATCGATGAACGCAAAGCCTTTGGACCGGCCTGTAAACTTATCGCTGATAAGACTTACTGAATTTACTTCGCCATATGCAGAGAAGAGTTCCCGCAAATCTTCCTCACGGGCTTTATAGTTGAGGTTTCCTACGTAAAGTGTCATAATCTTGGAATGTAATAAATGGGATGGTAAAGCAGGTGGCATCATTGTCAAACTTATAAGGAAGATAAGATCGATGCTGAAACTGTCTGCAAGGATAAATGTAGCGCTAAATCCATTCGTTTCAAAACTTTTACCGTGTTTGGCTGCCGCTTTTCGAACTTACTTACGCATCGCCCGCTCAAGCAATTCCGCCGGATGCAGAGCTTTACGCCCGGTACCATCCTGAATTTGATGACGGCAGGAAAAGCCATGTGCGCAAATCAGCGCTTCTTTATCCCATTTTTCCACGGCCGGAAATAAGCGCTGCCGCCCGATTTTCATCGACAGCTCATAGGTCTCCGTCCGGTACCCAAAACTTCCCGCCATACCACAGCAACCGCTGTCCGTTTCCTGAGGCTGATACCCTGCAAGTCGAAGGCAATGCAGCAGTTCATCCGAGCTGCCCAGCGCCTTTACATAGCAATGCGCATGAACCAGCACCGGCTCACCCTTCATAACGAATATGTCATCCGGCCTTATAATCTCCTGATTCAAGGCAACAAACTCCTCAAACAGATATGTATTGTTGCTCACCTGCTCCGCTTCTTTCAGCAGTTCCGGCCTGCATAATTCGTGCACTTCATCGCGCAGCGTAAGCAGTTCGGAAGGCTCCAGGCCCACCACTACCGCTCCCTGCCCCACTTGCTGTGCCAGTTCAGGTAGCAGCTCGTTAAGCAGTTCGGCTGCTTTATCGGGGCGCCCGGATGAAATGAAAGTTCTTCCGGTTGAAGCCGTCACAGGCCTTAGCAGCCTGCATCCCATTTTTTCCAGCACGTTTACAGCCGCAACCGCCTGTTCGGGATGATGCAAATCCGTAAACGGATCAACCAGCAGCAGAACCGCAGGGCCGGTATTTCCGGCACTCCTGCTAACTACTTCGGGAGACGATCGAATCCATGAGCTAAAGCTTTCCGGTGCAAAAGACGGTAGCGGCCTGTCCGGATGCAAACCGGCCGGGAAGCCTAAAACGGCGCGCCCGATTCGTTTTTTTACCAGAAGGTTAGAAAGCTGCGGAAACCGGGAAGCCAGACGAAGCATAGGAAAGGGGTTGGCCCAAAACCGGTCTTTTACACGCATTCCTTTGCTGCGATGCCATCCCAGCATAAACTCCGATTTCATCTTTGCCATATCCACATTGGCAGGGCATTCCGATTTACACGCTTTGCAGCTCAGGCAAAGCTCCAGAGCATCTTTAATCTCCCTGCTTTCAAATGCGGCTTTACCGTCCCGGCTGAAAAGCTGTCGCAACACATTGGCCCGGCCCCGGGTACTGTCTTTTTCATTGAGTGTAGCCATATAACTGGGACACATGGTCCCGCCGCTGTCTGCCCGTTTTCTGCACACGCCCGCGCCGTTACAGAGCTGAAGGGCTTCCTCAAATCCGCCCTCTTTATTCCATGAAAAGGCGGTATTTTGTACCGAAAGAGCGTTCCGATTACGATACGGCCTTAACTGATGATCAATTGGAGCCGCATTGACAATTTTTCCGGGATTGAAGATGCCCTGCGGGTCCCAAAGCTGCTTTATCTCCCGCAGAAGCTCCACCATCCCGGGACCGATGACGTGTTCTATGTAGGGTGAACGTGCCCGCCCGTCGCCGTGCTCACCGGAGAGAGAGCCGCGAAAGGACTTCACCAATGCAGCAATGTCTTCGGCCATCCGCTTCATTTTTTCCACGCCTTCGGATTTCCCGATATCGAGTGCCGGCCTGAGATGCAGCTCGCCTACCGATGCGTGTGCATAAAAGACGCAGCTTGTTCCATAAGAATCCATAATATCCCGGAAGGCCTTCACATAGGCCGGTAAATCCTGCACCCTCACAGCCGTATCCTCCACAAACGTCGGCGTTCGGGCGTCTCCGCCCAGACCCATCAATAATCCGAGACCGGCTTTGCGCAAATCCCATACGCGCCGCATTTTCTCAGGATCGGAAAAAAGCGGATAGGCATATCCCAGTTTGTGTTCACGGTGCTTGTCTGCGGCCGCTTCTGCCTGCTTTTTGAGCACCGTAGTATCATCGCCCTCGAATTCCACAATTAACAGACAAGCGGGATCCTCCTCAAGGAAAAAGCGGTTGCGCTGCTGTTCCAGGTTTCCTTCCGTGGCTTTCAGAATATGGTCGTCGATCAGTTCAACGGCGGCCGGTTTCATCTTCACGATGTGGACCACCGCCTCCATCGCTTCCTGAAGATCTCTGAAATGCGGGATGAATAGCACGCGTTCGGGTTCGTGCTTCACCAAATTCACTGTTGCGGATACCGTAAACGCCAGGGTTCCTTCGCTTCCACAAAGCAGTTCAGCCATGTTGAACGAACGTCCGTTCGGGTTTACAGGGTCCATTTCACACAATTTATCGAGGGCGTAGCCGGTATTCCGCCGCACAATCTCCGGATGCGGAAAATCCCGCAAGATTGCTTCTTTATGAGTTTTCAGCAGGGAGAGCGTCCCCCGGTATATCCGGCCTTCGAGCGTATCGGCTTCCAGCTTCTCGGCAAGTTCCGCATCTGTAAGCGGACCGAAAACCGCCCGGCTCCCGTCCGAAAGCACGACATCCAGCGTCCTGATATGATCACGGACCGATCCGTACTTCACTGAATAGAGTCCGGCCGAGTTGTTGCCGATCATTCCGCCCAGCATACAGCGGTTTGTGGTGGATGTATCCGGGCCGAATTTAAGTCCGTACGGCGCCGTTTCACGGTTCAGCGCATCCCGGATAACGCCCGGCTCAACGCTTGCAGTAAGAGCTTCCGGATCAATAGAAAGCACCTGATTCATGTGCACCGAAACGTCGGCAATCAGGCCCCCTCCGGTTGTTTGTCCTGCCAGGCTGGTTCCCGCCGCCCGTGCCGTTATCCCGAGATTCCGCTCGCGAGCAGCATGCACAAGCCGGATGATCTCCTCTGCATTCCGGGGAAAAACCACGCCGGCTGGAAGCTCTTCATACATAGAGGCATCGTTGGCGTATAAACGGCGCGTAAGCTCATCGGTAAAGATGTGAGGGGATTCGGGCCGGGACGTGCTCATACATCGTTCTCTTCGTCGTCATCGGATTCAGGCTGCAATATTCCCGGCGGCAGATTCTTGCGGTTTGGAACGCCTAATTCTCTCATCTTCTCCGCTTTGGAAATGAGATTGCCTTTCCCGGTAGTTAGCTTGTTCATCGCCTTGTCATAGGTTTCAGATGTTCGTTTCAGCTGCTCGCCCACTTTTTCAAGGTCTTCGCTGAAACCCACAAATTTATCGTACAGTTTTCCGCCTTCTTTGGCTATATGAAGCGCGTTTTGATTCTGGTATTCATATTTCCAGATATTCCGGATGGTCGCCATCGTTGCCAGCAGCGTTGACGGGCTTACCATTACGATGTTCTTCTCAAAGGCTTCATTATACAGGCCTGTATCGTGCATCATGGCCATGCCGAAGGCCGGTTCTATGGGGATAAACATTAGTACAAAATCGGGCGTCTTCTCAAAAAGACGGCTGTAATCTTTATCGCTGAGGCTTTTCACGTGGGCGCGTACAGAAGTCAGATGTTCTCTGAGATGCTGCTCTTGGGAAGCCTGGTCTTCGGCCGAAACAATGCGCTCCCAGGCAGTGAGGGAGACCTTGGCATCAATCACCAGATATTTGTCATCGGGCAGCCGCACCACCACATCCGGGCGTAGCAAGTCACCTTCTTCTGTTTTTGCACTGAACTGAGTTTCAAACTCCCGGCCTTTTTGCAGACCTGAGCGCTCCAAAATACGCTCCAGCACAACTTCACCCCAGTTACCCTGCGTTTTGCTGTCGCCCTTTAGTGCTTTGGTCAAATTGTTGGCTTCTTCAGACATCCTCTTGTTCAGCTCGGCAAGGTTGAAAATCTGCTCCCGCAGACTTACCCTGTCTTTGGACTCCTTGTCATACGTGTCCTCCACTTTTTTCCGGAAGGACTCGATATTTTCGCCCAGCGGTTTAAGCAGGCGGTCCAGCTCTTTTTGGTTCATCTCTGTGAAGCGCTTGCTCTTTTCTTCCAGGATATCGCTTGCCAGATTTTTGAATTGTTCCCTTAACTGCTCCTGCTGTTTTACAAGCTCGTGTTTCTGTTCTTCGAGGCGGGCTTCGAGCTGTTTATGGCTCACTTTAAGCCCGGCCTGATCTTTTTCGAGCCGGGCGTTGGTCTCGGCAAGATGATCCCGTTCGGTTTGTACAGCATCGAACCGGCGCAGAGTCTGGCTAATTCGCTCCTCAAGGGTTCCGATTTCCCGGCTGCTTCGTTCAAATTCATCGCGCAGCACGCGCACTTCGCCGGGCTCCATTCTGTAGGCGGCTTTTAACTGATATCCTCTTATAAACCAGCTCAACAACGCTCCGGCGAGGACACCGGCAGCGGCCGCAATGAGTAATTCAGTCATAACGTTTCGTGCAACATGTAATCAGATGGACCGGGAGGCCGTGGTTAACGGCTTCAATATACACGAAATTCGGGGTGGATGCCCAACGGCTCAGGAAGGACCGACTTTAAAAATGAGCATCGTCATGTCGTCTCCGTAGTTACCTTTACAGAACGTTTTTACCTCATCCACAATATGCTGCTGTATCTGCTGTGATGTTTCATGATGGTGGGAAGCCAGGATGTCGGCTATGCGTTCTTCGCCGAACTCCTCTTCATTCTCGTTCATGGCTTCACTGATACCGTCGGTAAACATCAGCACCACATCACCTTCGCCAAGCTCAATAGTACCCTGCTCATACGCCACGAAGGTGGAGAGCGCCCCGAGCAGCATCCCGCCTGTTGACAGCAACTCTATTTTCTGTTTCTTTGCGTTCCAGTACACCGGAGGATTATGCCCCGCATTGCAATATTGAAACTCAAGATTTTCCAGATCAATGCGCCCCCAGAAAAAACTTATGAATTTGTCGCTCGGCGTGTTTTTGAAAATGATATCGTTGATTTTGCCGGTAGTCTCGGACATGTCGAGCTGCAAGGGGGAAAGCACATGAAGCATAGCCTGAAGGTTGGCCATCAACAGCGAAGCGGGTATGCCTTTGCCGGTTAAATCGGCTATGGCCAGGTACAGATTTCGCTCGTCGGAGCACAACACATCATAATAATCACCGCCCACCTGACGCGAAGGAACATTGGTGGCTGAAATATCCAGGGGTTTCGGCTTTGGCAGCGGGCTTGGGAAAAGGGTGTTCTGTATGGTTCGGGCGATGGTAAGCTCCTCTTCCATACGCTCCTTTTCGATGCGCGATTCCAGCAAAAAAGTTTTCTGAATGGAGAGAAAAGCCAGATTTCCAAGTGAAATCAGGAAGTTGTAGTCCGACAGTGTGTACGGCTGCTGATTGGCTCGTTTGCTGATGCCCAGCACCGCCCGCTCGTCCTGAAAACTCATGCGGATAAGGGCGAAAATCTGGTTGTCTTTCAAGAAGTCCGGCGGATCGTCCATATCCGAGATTTCCATATACTCGGTATCCATCTCAAGGAGTTTTTCTTTGTCTTCCATGCCGAGCGTTCCTTTCAGGCCCTGTTGTATGATAAGCTGCGGACGGTCTTCGAGCTTCATCAAAAAGAAAAAACGCCGCACAAACATCTGCCCCATCAGGGTAAAGCGAAACACGTTCAGCATTTGGCTTCGGTCTACCATAGCGTTGAATTCGCGGCTTATATCGAACAGGGTGTTCAGTTCCTGCACTTTCTGATCCAGCTCGCGGTTGGCCGCCTTCAGCCGGCTTACCAGAAAAGAATTGGACAGGGCGACAGCGGAGATAATCACCAGATTTTCAATAAAATCCAGCTCGGTTTCGGGATAGTTTCCTTTTCCTGTTTTCGGGGCGATACATAAATATCCGAGATGCTCGGAACTGGTCCGGATGGAAAAAAAGATATCGAGACCGGACTGATGCACCGGTTCGGGAAGAACGTTTTCAAACTCATGGAGCCTGTAGAGGGATTTTTCGAAAGGAAGCGAGGTCCGCGGACTGCACAGCTGCTGTCCTTTTTTTAGCCCGGTCCTTCCTTTGGAGCCGGCCACGTACAGAGCGCCGGACTGCTCGCCGGTGAGAAAAATCGCGGCTTTTGGCGTGAGCAGCTTCCCCATAACAATAAGCAGCAAATTATTGACCACAAACTCAGGGTCGTGCGACTCAATGAGCATTCTGCTGGTATCGAGCAGGGTCTTGAGCTCGAAACGGCTTTTCAGGGAATCGGTATGTCCGGGAGTGGTGTTCAGGGCCTCAGAGCTTTTTAATCATTTTGATTTCGTTGTGCTCATTCTGTGTGCTGTACTCCACCTTATCCATCAGGCGCTTGATCAGATAAACGCCCACGCCCCCTTTTTTTCGTTGTTTGACCCGTTCGGGCACATCCGGTGTTTTATAAGCTGCAATATCGAAAGCATGACCGTTGTCCTGTATGGCCACCCAAAAACTGTCGGCATCAGAGCCTACAGAAATGTAGATTTTTTTTGAATCGTCGTAGCCATAGGCATGCTTTATTACATTGGTCATGGCTTCATCCACGGCGAGGCGTATCTCCTCGGTATCGATTTGTCCGAAACCGTGATCCCGGGCACGGGCCGCAACAAACTCCCGAACCGATGCCAGGTTCCCGGTTGAAGCCGCTACTACCATATGATTTACAGATTGATCAGACAAGGAGTCCTCCTCAGGCTGATGCATTATTAAACTTTTTAACAGCTTCCGCTTCATCATCCATGATGTCGTAAAGCGTTGGGAAACCGAGCAGGTCGAATACGTTGTAGACCCCTTCCTTCATATTGGTAAGCTTGATGTCCCCTCCAAGCTCCCTGAGTTCCTCAATATAGGCCATGAATACGCCCAGCCCGGCGCTTGAGATATATTCAAGGGAAGTGAAGTTTACAATGATATTGTATTTGCCGGCATCAATGAGCGTTGTTATCTCTTTTTCAAGGTCGGGAGCGGTGTGGGCATCCAGCTCGCCGGATAAATCAAGAATTTCTACAGATTCTTTTTGTCGCGAACGTATGTCGAAATTGCTCATTTCTGTGGGTATAAGTTAATGTGAACCGCTTGTGTGGGGGATAATGTATTTCATTGCCGGTTAAAGTACAAAAAAGCTTTACAAAATCACCGGTTTGAAGGTTTTCAAACGTAACCGTAATTCCGGTTAATCAAAGCTTGTGTACCCATATCCCGTTTCTGAACGGTTCATTTTGGAATTGTTACGTAACAAGAAGGGCACATTACGCAGAAGAATACACAGTGTTGCAGGCGGGTATAAAAAAAATAAGGCACCGCATGTTTCAGATGCGGTGCCTTAAACTATTCATCAAGAGAGACGCTACTTGAGCGCATTTAAATATAGGATGTTTCCAGTTTAAATCAAACTTTTTTTTGAATTACATTCTGTTCCGTCAAACACTGTCAGCATTGCTGACACGCTGTTTTACAGCAAAAAAACATGTTCTCTCGCTCTACCGGCAGAAATTTATTTCTCTTCGGTAAGCGTTTTGAGGAAGTGTCCGGGTTTGTGAGCGTCAACTCTTGAAAGTTGATGGCCCATTTTGTCGCGCTTGGTTTTCAGATATTTCTCATTTTCGGGAAGGGCATCAATTTCTATCGATACCTGCTCGGCGATTTCAAGGCCGTAGCCGACAAGCCCCACGCGCTTAGTGGGATTGTTGGTCATGAGTTTCATACGCTTTACGCCCAGCTCGCGAAGAATCTGCGCTCCGATTCCGTAATCCCGGTGGTCGGGTTTGAACCCGAGGGCTACGTTGGCCTCTACCGTATCCATTCCTTCTTCCTGAAGTTTGTAGGCCTTCAACTTGTTAATGAGGCCGATTCCCCGGCCTTCCTGATTCATATACAGCAATACACCCTTGCCTTCACGCTCGATTTTTTCAAGAGCTATATGGAGCTGTTCGCCGCAATCACACCGTTTGGATCCGAAAATATCACCGGTTACACACAGTGAGTGGACCCGCACCAGAATCGGCTCATCTTTTTCCCACTCACCCTTAACCAGCGCGAGATGATTCCCGCCGGTGAGGCGCTCCTCAAATGCATGAAGCCGGAAGGTTCCGTAAACGGTAGGCAGTTTTACGTTGATGGCTTCTTTTACCAGGCTCTCTTTGCGCATCCGGTAAGAGATCATATCCTTTATGGTAATCAGCTTCATACCGAACCGCTTCGCTACCTTCACAAGATCAGGAAGGCGCGCCATGCTGCCGTCTTCGTTCATGATCTCACAAATCACGCCGGCCGGATAAAGCCCGGAAAGCCGCGCAAGGTCAACCGCCGCTTCGGTGTGCCCCGCCCTCCGAAGCGTTCCACCTTCTGCAGAGATAAGCGGGAAAATATGCCCCGGCCGGTTGAACTCAGACCCTTTGGAATCTTTCCTGATTAGCGCTTTGATCGTAATGGCGCGGTCCGATGCTGAAATTCCGGTTGATGTGCCCTTACTGTAATCCACCGATACGGTGAAGGCGGTTTTCATGCTGTCGGTATTTTCCTGAACCATCCGGTCCAGATTCAGCTCATAAGCCCGCTCTCTGGTTATGGGAGCGCAAATCAGGCCCCGACCGTGGGTGGCCATCAGGTTGACGGCATCGGGGGTTACCATTTCGGCGGCCATCACGAAATCACCTTCGTTTTCACGGTCTTCGTCATCCACAACAATTACAATTTTGCCGTTGCGGATATCCTCGATAGCCGATTCAATTGAATCGAAGGTGGTTTCTGACATAGGGAATTAGTAGTTGAAGGCTATACTACCTTCTTGTTTGATAAGCAGGAACGTTGCCCGTTTGTGTTCTCAACAGAACGTATCAGGAGCCTTTTTTATTCGGATTCACATCCACGATCGAGCTTTTGAGTACGCGCACTTTTACTTCTTTATCAATTTCAACCAGCGCCGTTTCCTCATCAGATTGCTGAAGAATGCCAAGCATTCCGCCCGAAGTAACAATTTTGTCGCCCTTCTTCATATCTGAAACTTTCTGCTGAATTTCCTTCTGTTTTTTACTTTGCGGACGTATGATAAAGAACCAGAAAATGAAGAAAATAAGTCCGAGAAAAATAAATGATGAAAACGCGCCGCCTCCCCCTTCAGGATCGGCCATCAATAAAGTAATATCCATAGATCTGTTACAATAATAGTTAAGGTGATGGCTTCGGCCGGGACTTTACCCGTCAAAGCCTGTAAAAAGCAGGAATACGATCGCACATTCTGCGCATTCAACGCCAATTTAGGTGCTTCATTACAAAATGAGCAATTCAGGTAAAGATAACGCATTTGGCAAGGTGTACCAAAGCCGCCCGAACGCTTTAACGTAATTTGAAAAACAGCAGCAGAAGCATCACCACACACAGCACGGCCGAAGCTGCATACACCCACAGAAAGCCGCCGAAAGCATAAATCAGGCTCACAACTACCGGAGCTACGGTCTGTGATATTTTGATGACCATTCCATTCAGAGACATAATACCGGCCCGGTTTCCCAGAGCCGCTTCACCGGCTATCATGGTTATGAGCACAGGCAGGTTCAGCCCCTGACCCATGCCGTAAATAAGTATGGGAATCAACAGCCAAAGCAAACCGGGCATAAACGGAATCAGCGCCATGGCCGCCACATACATGAAATAGGATAGTTTTATCATGGACTCCGGCTTGTACACACGTGTAAAACGCCCGGCGTTTATAGCCGTCAGACCGTTTGAAATGGAAACCGCTGCCAGCATCAGACCGATGTAGAGCGAAGAATCCGTAAACCGCTCCGCGATCAGAAATGGCACCATTGTGAGTACGGGTCCGTAGAGCAGAATGAATGAGGCCGTGGTTGCGGTAAAAAGCAGCAGAAGCCTGCTGTGCCTCATATTGCTGACAACATTCCGCAGATACTGCATAAACCGGCCGTTTTGTCCCGGCTCCGGATTGTGCAATTTGAAGATAATCACAAAAGCTACCGGAACGGCCAGCAGGGGCAAATAAAAGGGTGCGTACCACCCGATAAGGGCCAAAGCGCCCCCGACAGCCGGATACAACGTTGCTCCAATGCTCAGCACCGCAGAGTTATATCCCATAGCTTCTGCGCGCTGATTTCCGGAAAAAATATCGCCGACCATCGTCACGTTCAGCGCACCTATGGCGGCGGCACCGGTTCCCTGTACAAAACGAAGCACCAAAAGCTGCTCATAGGTTTCGGCAAGGCTGCACGCAAAACCCGCCACTCCGAAAACCAGCATGGAGGGCACAAGTACTTTTTTCCGGCCCACACGGTCGGCCAGAATACCGAGCACCGGCGTAAGCGCCATACCCGGAAGGGTGAATACGGTAATCAACAGCGCGGCCCGTCCGACAGTTACATCAAAGGTAGAGGCCACCAGGGGCAGTACCGGCGTGATACTCGAAACCCCCATAATCGCCGTCAAGGTGATGCAGAAGATGATGTGCAGATTGGGATTTTTGATTACCGGAGTATCCGGCCGTTCGGGTGAAGCTGTCAAAGTGGATGCCTGAACTACATGATGCCGATGTGGTTGTGATTGGATTCACAGCATCTGTAAATTCGTTTAAGCTTCTTTCCGTTTCGCCAAATCCTGAATTTACTCTTGAACCCTGCGCCGGAGCAGCATATCGGTTTCGTAATGGCTTCCGTCCCTGTAAATTTCCAGCTCCATACGGTCTCCCTCGTTGTACTCTCGAAACAGGGCCATAGCATGGGTCTGCCCGTATATAAGTTCACTGCCGAGTCTGGTAATGATATCACCGGGTAAAATACCGGCATCATAGGCGGGTCCGTCCTGATTGACGCTCACCACCAGCAAGCCCTGCATATAAGGCAGGCTGTACTCGTAGGCCAGCCGCCTATTAATCGAAACCACCTCTATACCCGGATCATAGGAGAGCGGCACTTCGCCTGTTTCAGCAAGCTGACTTATAATTTGAAGCACACGGTTGCTTGGAATAGCAAAACTGAGGCCCACAAAACCCGCGCTGGTTCCGCCGGTGAAAATAAACGTGTTCACCCCGATAACCTCTCCGTTAGAGTTTACCAGCGGTCCCCCTGAATTTCCCTGATTAATGGCGGCATCGGTCTGGATCATATCCAGATAGACACGGGGATCCTGCGGATTGGGTCTGAAATTCCGCTGAACGGCGCTTATGACCCCTGCGGTAACGCTTGGCTGCCCGTCCTCAAAAAGCCCGAATGGATTTCCGACCGCTACAACCCACTCACCTACAATGGCATCCCCGGAATCACCAAAAGTTACAGGCGTAAACGTCTGGTTGGTTTGAATTTTGAGCAGCGCCAGATCGGTGTATTCATCCGAGCCTACCACAAAAGCATCGTGGCGGGTGCCGTCCGGCAGCACGATTTGTAAACTTACCGGATTTTTCCCAATCACATGTTCATTGGTCACCACATAGCCGTCTTCACTAACAACAAATCCGGAACCAACGCTGGTGTGCTGACGCTGACGACCCGGGTTCAGGAAAAAATCCAGAAAAGGATCCTGAAAGGAGCGACTACCTGATTCCGTAACTACAATACCGACTACGGAAGGGCTTACTTCAGCTACAGTCCGGGTTATGGCGTTATGCCGGCTGCGGGTAATTTCCGATCCGGCCCGTCGCTTTTGTACCGGCACTTCGTCAATCGGGCTGTACACTTCAGATTCTTCCAGGATATCGGTGGCATCCGGTTCCGGATTGGAACCCGAACGCGTGTCGTTAGAGCAGGACGCCGCTGCCAGAAGCAGGGTGATGAGCAGAGATATCGGGATTCGAAATTGCATATCGGCTTTTGGGTCTTGGAATGTAGGTCCGGAATGTTACGTCTGACATCCGGCCCTCCTGTAACGCAACTCAGGCGCCTGACTGTACATGCATCTCTTTGGCTGTTTTCACTACGTCCCGGAGCGCATCGCTGAGCGATCCCTCATACCACGCACCGGCCGCTTTCTGATGTCCGCCCCCACCGAACTTCCGGGCCAGCAGGTTTACATCGAAATCCGTTTTTGAGCGAAGGCTGAGCTTCACCTTTTCTTTTTGCTCAATAAAAATAACCGCCACGGAAACACCCTTCACCGAGAGCGCAAAACCGATGAGCCCTTCGGTATGCTGGTATTCGCATCCGGTTTCTTCGAAATCGGCGGTAGTTACGTACATCGTTGCTATTCCGTGTTCGTGGAGCTCAATCTGCCCCAGCGCCCGGCCGACTAACGCCAGCTCCTTCATCTGCCTGTTATCATACACCCGCTCGTGAATTTCAGCAACCGACAAGTCTCCGGCCTCGATCAGGGCGGCGGCAATCCTGTGAATATGAGGTCCGACGCTCGAATACCGGAATGAACCGGTATCGGTCATAATGCCGGCGTAAAGCGCAGCGGCAATTTCATGTGTGATGGCTTCCGGAGCCGTTTCTTCATACAGCCGGTAAATCAGCTCGGCCGTGGAAGCCGCCTCCGGCTCGGATACCAGAAACGTATAGCCTTCGGAAGGAGACGGATGATGATCGATCACAAAACTGGGTTTGCGGGATTCGGCAAAATAAGGGTGAAGATCGCCGAACCGTCCCGGACTGTTTCCATCCACAAAAACAAAGGCGTCGCAGGTTTCAAGCTCCTGTTTTGCTCTTCGCCTGATTTCAAGATTTGCGGCAATCCAGCTGATATCGTCCGGAAGGGTGTCATCGTTATGGGCCAGAAAATCTATGCCGTTATGCTCCAGCCAGCGGCATAGCCCCAGCTGTGATCCGATGGCGTCGCCGTCCGGGCGTACATGGCTTATAACGCCGATCCTGTTGAATTTGCGAAGCTGTCTGGCTAATTCGTTTATCTCTTCCCGATAATCGTACATGCTGTTTTTTTGATGGTCGGTGATGGAGTTATAAAGATAAATCACCTAACGGACATTCCCACAGTATAAATGTTTTTGTTGTGCCCGGACGTGGTTCATCAAGTCATCAAATATCCGTATTATTGGCCCGTTGCAGGATACGACCGTTATTTTTGAAACCTTATCTCAACCATGCTCAGCCAATCTGACCGGAACATCCTCATTTTTTTTGCCAAACTTCTGGCATATTTCGGCCTCTGGTATATCTTTTATGAACTCTGGGTGCTGCCCGACGGCCGCCTCGATGCCTGGCTTTCGGTAAATATTGTAGATGTAAGCGGCGGCATTCTGAGCTTATTTGGTTTCGATTATTTTCTTGATTACCGGGTTATCGGGCTTACCGGTACGCCCGGGGTTATTATTGTGAACGGATGCAACGGGCTGGAGGCTATAGGGCTTTTTGTCGGGTTTGTGATGGCATTTAAAGGCGACCCCGTAAAACGGGCCTTTTTTATTCCCATGGGCATTTTGTTCATCTATTTAATGAATGTACTGCGTGTTGTCGTTCTTGTCGTGCTTCAGTACTACCACCCCCAAAGTTTTGATTTTGCCCACGACTATTCCACCTCGGCCATTTTTTATCTGGCTATTTTCGGCCTGTGGGTTATCTGGTTCAACTTCGGCGGCCGTTCGAAGTAAACGCGTGAGCCGGAACGGGCCGGAGATTCGTAAGGTGGAACTAAGAACGATTCTTTGTAAATTCACAACCCGGAAAAGCGTTTCCACAATATTTCAATCAACCGGCTGATGCACTAGCCTGCAACAGCAACAATCCGGCTTTTTCCAACTGTTACTTTTCTTATTTATACTACATGAGTTTTCAGCAGTCCGGAAAAACGTTTCACAAAAGTATTATAAAACACAAAACCCTTAAGGGAACAAGTTAATGGCAAGAGTTGAAATGGTAATGCCCAAGATGGGCGAGTCGATTATGGAGGGTACCGTAATCGAGTGGACCAAGAAAGTTGGCGACAAAATTGAACAGGACGAAACCATACTGGAAATTGCCACCGACAAGGTGGATTCCGAAGTTCCGGCCCCCGAATCCGGTATTCTCGTAGAAATTCTGGCCGAGGCCGGGGATGTAATCGAAGTAGGCAAACCCATCGCTATTATTGAAACCGACATGGATGCCGATATCGACGCCTCAGGTTCTGATGACGACGATGAGGAAAAGGCCCCGGATGATTCCGACGATCAGCCCGATGAGGCAGAAGAGCAGTCCGACGCAGAAGAAGACCCCGACGAGGACGATGAAAAAGCTGCGCAAGCTGAAGAGGAAGAAGATGACGACGAGGATGAGCCCAAAGAGAAGCCGGCTGATAAAAAAGCCGAAGGCGATTCCCCGCCTCAGCGACATGGCAGCGACGGGCGCTTTTTCTCACCGCTTGTCCGTTCTATAGCCGAAAAAGAAGGACTTTCGCAGGAAGAGCTTGAATCTATTGACGGATCAGGTGCTCAGGGCCGCGTTAACAAACAGGACGTGCTCGATTATCTGGAACAGAGGAAATCCGGCAAAGCGGCTGCATCATCACAGAAAAAGAAAGAATCTTCCGGACTTTCCAAGCCGGTGGACAAAAAACCGGAACCGTCTCAGCGCAGCAGCTCTGAAATTCATGCCGGAGAAATCCATGCCGGCCGACCTGTGGAAAATGTTCAGGTCATAAAAATGGACCGCATGCGCAAGGTGATTGCCGAACACATGGTGAAATCCAAGCAGACCTCGGCCCACGTAACTACCTTCGGTGAGGCAGACGTAACCAATCTGGTGAAGTTCCGCGAGAAAAATAAGGATCGGTTCCAGAAAGAAAACGGCTTCAAGCTTACTTTTACACCCTTCTTTATCGAAGCCACCATTCAGGCGCTGCGGGAGTTTCCGCTGATGAACAGCTCCGTTCACGGAGAAGAAATTCATATGAAGCGCGATATCAACTACGGTATTGCCGTGGCCCTCGGTGAATCCGGTTCGGGCGGACTGATTGTGCCGGTAATTAAGAATGCCGGAGAAATGAATCTCCACGGATTGGCCCGCGCTACAAACGATCTGGCCTCGAAAGCGCGCAGAAAGCAGCTTTCCCCCGATGATTTGTCCGGCGGCACCTTCACCCTCACCAATTACGGCAGCGTAGGAAACCTGATGGGTACGCCGATTATCAATCAGCCGCAGGTTGCCATTTTCGGCACCGGTGTTATCCAAAAGCGGCCTATGGTGATGGAGCTTGACGGAAATGATGTAATTGCCATCCGCCACATGGTTTACCTGTCGATGAGCTACGATCACCGCATCATTGACGGTGCGCTGGGCGGAGCTTATGTTCAGCGGGTGAAGCAGTTGCTTGAAGAGTTCGACCCGGAACGCTCCATTTAAGGTTCTGTTCCCAATGACTTACTTTGCAAGCCTGCATAACCCGATACCATCCTGAATTCGAATCCGGCATCTTTTGTAAGGTGCCGGATTTTTTTTTAAATGAAGGCATCACCCTAAACTGCTTATGGAAACCGCCAACACCATAGAAGATATCCGCGCACGTATCCGGGCGGCCCGAGTGGAGGAGAAAACCATCGGATTTGTACCAACTATGGGCGCCCTTCATGAGGGTCACAGATCTCTGATTCAGACCGCATCGGCAAAAAGCGATCTGGTGGTTGTCTCGGTTTTTGTGAATCCGACCCAGTTCGGGCCGGGCGAAGATTATGAGGGGTATCCGCGCAAACTTCAAGCCGATACCGATGCAGCCAGGGCGGCCGGAGCAGATGTACTTTTCTGCCCTGAACGTCCGGAAATTTACGATTCGGAATCCTTTATTGATTTCAGACTTACCAAGCTGGATAACCGCTTATGCGGGGCTTCCCGACCCGGGCATTTTAACGGGGTTATCCAAATCGTAAACAAACTCTTTAATATCGTACAACCGGATTTAGCCGTTTTCGGGCAGAAAGATATCCAGCAGTTTCGCATTTTGGAGCAGATGACATCTGAGTTTAACCACAACATCCAAATTGTGATGGGCAATACGGTTAGGGCCGCCGACGGACTGGCGCTGAGCAGCAGAAACGCCTACCTTACCCACGAAGAACGCATTACAGCTCCGGCGCTTTTCGGCTATTTACAGCATGCAGCCAGAGAAATCAGCGCTCTGCGTCCGGCAAACTCAGATTCCTTTTCAGAGGATATTGCCTCTATCTGCTCAAGGGCGGAACAGAAACTCAATGAAGCAGGTTTCAAAAGCGACTACGTTGAGGCTGTCCGCTATCAGGATCTTCAGCCGGTAACGCGATTTACTTCCGGTGACCGCATCGTGGTGGCCGGGGCCGCCTATCTTGGAAAAGCGCGGCTTATCGACAATGTGATTCTCAGCTTGTAGAAGGCTTTTTAAAACAGGGATGCAGCACCTTGCCCTCCGGATACGTAATGAGACGGTACAAGCCCAACAACCTGCAATTAATCTGTTTACACTATGAAAATCTTCCGAATTCTTCTTACTGTCTTTTGCGCTGCCGCTCTTATTATGGCGGCAGTTGCGTATTTTCCTGCGCCGGGCCCGAATTCTGCTCAGGATGACGCCATTAACGCCGTAATCGGTAATGAAAGTTATATAAGCATGTACGGCACTCTTCCCGGTCCTTCCGCTTCAGATGAAGAGCGCATCTTTACCCATCTATCTTATGTAGAGCAAAAACTCCGTGATACTGTTCCGGAAGGCCTCACTCAAGAGCAGCAACAACGAAGACTCGCCTTTCTGGATCATCTTCGGGACTACCGGACGGCCCGTGACTATCCTGTAAACGACAACCATCCCGATCTCAGGCGCCCCACTTTTATTTCAAAGAACGGAAATATTTGTGCCGTCGGCTATCTTGTAGAACAGTCGGCCGGACGCGTTCTTGCCGAAGACATTAACAAAACCTACAAATACAGCTACATTAAAGACATAGATGCTCCGGCGTTTCTTAAGTGGGCTGCTGCTTCCGGTTTTACGATTCGGGAACTGGCTATGATACAACCTTCCTACCATAATGTTAAGGAAGTACGGGAAAACAACGACCGGTTGGGTACCTCTTATTCCATTGCATCGGGCGCTCTGATAACGGCCAATACAGCCTACTGGGCTCAGGACCTTTCCGACAGTCACCTTTTTTCAAATCCGCAAACTACGTACTGGACAGGTCTGGCCGTTGGGGCAGGCACCATGCTGGTGGGCACTCTGAATCTTGATAACGTGACCCGGACGTACGATACAGGGTCTAACGGGCACTGGAGCTGGACCAATACCCATACCGAAACCAACCATTTAAGAACAGGCGTATCGGCAGGTCATGTTGTAGTAGGAATGGCCACATTCATGAGATCGGCCTGGCAGCTTATAACCTCTTCTCCCCCGCCCTCACCCGGCGATTCGGGGCTTACCGTTACCAATTTCACGCTTCCTGATGCCGGGGGCGCGCAAACCGTAAGCGGGGTGGGATACCGGTTTACATTCTGAACATTTTTCACTGTTTCCACTGAACATCCAAGCCGTTGTGCCGTAAGGTGCAACGGCTTATTTATTTCTAAAAAGTTGCAAAAACGATTTATTGCAACTTTATTGCATATAAACATTTCCTACATTCCATTTTGCCTTTGGATACGATTTCGACAGCCGTTTGTGCGCATCACCCTGCATCCATTCCTGCCGGACGAGCGCGCTCCGCAACGAACGATCACCCTTTTCA
>PXDL01000540.1 GCA_003566395.1 Balneolia bacterium
ACAAACACCAATTAGGGAATAATTCACTCATTTCATGACCTCGTAGATGATTGCTGACCTTACCCGATATACTCTCCTGATTATGGCCACGGCACTGCTGTCTGTAGGCTGCGCATCAGATGATGACACCGAATCCTCCACCGAGCGCATCACTCCGATTGCCGGCTATGAGGTGCAGCCCCGGGACATGTCGCGAGTGGTGCGGGCTTCGGCTGTCGTAGAGCCGGAAAATACGGTCACCATCGCAAGCCGGATGAGCGGACTTATTACGCAATTACATGTACGTGAGGGCGATCGGATTCCGGCGGGCGACGTAATGATTGAACTGGATGTGGAGGAGCAGCAAGCCGAACTGGAGCGCGCCAGGGCAGAAGGAGAACTGGCGGAAGCGAGATACCGACGGGCTGCTCAGCTGCTTGAACGCGAAGCCGTTTCTGCTTCCGAATACGATGAGGCGCTTGCCAATAGAAATGTGGCCCGGAGTGAAGTGAAACTGCTGGAAACAAGAGCCGGATTTGGCACGATTCGCGCAACCTCGGATGTGGTTATTCTCCGCCGATATGTTGAGCAGGGCGATGCCGTTACGCTGAATGAACCCTTGCTTCGGGTGGCCGACCTCGGCCGGCTCGTCGTAAGGGCGGGCATTTCCGAGCGAGATGTGGTTCATCTTGAGGAAGGCCGCCATGTTGATATTCGCATCGATGCCTGGCCTGATGAGGCGTTTGAGGGCGCAATCTCGCGAATTTATCCGGCCGCCGATGAGGAAAGCCGCCTCATCACCGTGGAAATCAGCCTGCCTGCCGAACAGCAGGATCGTCTTATCCGACCGGGATATCTCGCCCGTGTTACCATGGATGCCGAACGACGCCGGGATGTGATTGCCGTACCCAGTGAATCTCTGCTGGCATCGGAACGGGACGAGCGGTTTGTGTACGTAATCAATGATGAGAACCGGCTGGTACGGCGGGATGTGGAAACCGGAATCGAGCGCCGAAACTGGACACAGATTCGTTCGGGCCTTGAACCGGGCGATGTGGTAGTGGGTGCAAATCCGTCCAATCTTCGTGAGGACATCCGGGTGGAAGTTACCCGCTGGGTCAGTGAAGATACACCCGGAATGGCAACGCGCAGATAGCTATGGAAGAGACATCCGGATACCGGGCAAACCGCAGGCCTAACGACGGAATTGCCGCAAAAGCTATTCGACGCCCGATAGGGACGATGGCGATTACGTCTGTGGTTATCGTGCTTGGGTTCTTTTTTCTCGAACGCCTTCCGGTGGACCTGCTCCCTGAGATCAACTATCCTCAGATCAGGGTTACGGTGAATTACCCGGGAACGGCTCCCGAGGTGATGGAGCAGCAGATCACCCGCGTACTGGAAGCCAACCTCTCGGCTACCGAAAACCTGATCCGGATTACCGGCCGCGCCTCCGAGGGGAGAACCAATATTGAACTCTTTTTTGATTACGGCACCGATATAGACGTGGCGCTTCAGGATGCCTCGCGGAATCTGGAATTTGCCCGTACCCAGATGCCGCAGGATATCGACCCGCCCCGGATCTTTAAGTACGATCCGTCTCAGGATCCGGTCTATGTTGCCGGTTTCAGCTCAAGCATGCGCTCTCCGATTGAGGTGCGCGACTGGATGGAAAACGAGCTTGCACCTCAGCTTCAGGCGCTGCACGGGGTCGGCGGTGTGCAGGTGGCCGGGGGCCTGTTGCGGGAGCTGCAGGTTGTGGTGGATATTGACCGGCTCAATTCCTACGGCCTCACCATGAACGACGTAAGCACGGCTCTTGCCGAGGAAAACCGGGATATCGCCGCGGGCCAGGTTACCTCCGATCGGTTCGACGTGATGGCCAAAACCGACGGACGCTTCGTTTCTGTTGATGACATCGCGGAGGTCCGGCTGCGCATTCCCGGCAGCAGCCATTCTATCCCGATGAGTGAAATCGCCGATATCCGGGATACCCACCGCGAAGAGCGTCTGTTTGTGCGCCTCAACGGCGAATCCTCCATGCAGCTGTCCGTCACAAAACTGCCGGAGGCCAACACGCTTCAGGTCATCGACAGGGTGAAGGCCGAACTCAACCGGCTTGAAGGCAGCGGCTTTATTCCGGCCGATATCCGGTATCAAACCACGACCGATCAATCCTTTTTTATTACAAGTTCCATCGGGGCAGTGAGTACGGCGGCTATTCTCGGAGGCGTCCTTGCCATGCTGGTGGTACTGCTGTTTCTGGGAAGTCTGCGCAAAAGTTTTGTAATCGGATTGTCCATCCCGATTGCGATAATGGCCACTTTCGCGATGATGGGCATGGGCAACCTCACCCTGAATATCATGAGCCTCGGCGGACTTGCACTGGGCGTGGGCCTGCTGCTCGATAACGCCATCGTGATGCTCGAAAATATTTTCCGTCATCACGAATCTCTGAAGAAAACTCCCGATGACGCCGCCCGTGACGGGGCAGCGGAAGTATCGTCGGCCGTGGTAGCTTCCACCATGACCAATCTGGCGGCCGTCCTTCCTTTTCTACTGATCACCGGTCTGGCTTCCATGCTGTTCGGCGAGCTGATTCTCACTATTGCCTTCGCTATTCTGGCTTCTCTGGCAGCCGCGCTCACATTGGTACCTATGCTTGCAGCCCTGTTGAGCCGCCTCAAATACCGTAGCGGGCTGGAAGAAAGCCGATTCAACAAAGGCTTTAATGCGGGTTTGCAAAAGGCTACCGGGTGGTATGCTTCCGGGCTTCGTTCGGTGCTGCGCTTCCGCTGGGTTGTGGCCGGAAGTGCTTTCCTGCTGCTTGCCGGTGTACTCTGGTTGATGGATGACCTCGGAAATGAATTTCTGCCACAGGTTGATGACGGCAACTACGGCGTCTATTTTAGCCTGCCGCCCGGCGCTCCACCTCATCAAACAAACGAATATGCGTACTGGGTGGAAGATGCAATTCAGGAGATGCCCTATGTGGAAAGTGTATTCAGCCTGGTGGGCGGCCATCTTTCGGAAGGTGTGATAAATGAGCGGCCCGGTACGGCGCGCTTCAGCGTAAACCTCATTCCGGCATCTCAACGCCGCGATATGACGCCCAACGAGTGGGTGGATATGATGCAGGCCAAACTCGACTCCCTGGCAATTCCCGGTGCCCGTGCAAGTGCAAGCCCGCCGAGCATCTCGGGAATTCGCACAAATCCGGCCGGTTCCCAAATCTCCATCGGTATTGTGGGGGATGATATCGATGTGCTTGACCGTATCGGGCGGGATCTTCTGTTTGAACTGGACGATATCCCCGGCCTGATCGATTTTGATATCAGCCGCGACGACAGGAGTCCGCTGCTTCAGGTGGATGTGGACCGGGAGCGGGCGGCGGCCCTGGGCCTTAAAATCGGGGATGTGGGCGATGCCGTACGTACCGCGGTGCTGGGTGATGTTCCCACGCGTTTTGCCACGGGAAGCGCGGAATATGACATCAGGGTGATGCTGCCGCGCGATCAGGTGAAGGATGATGAGGACCTCAGTCAGATGCTCATGTTTCGTCCTGACGGAGGTTCCGTGCCGCTGACCGATGTGGCTTCTTTCCGCCTGACCGACGGTCCCGCACATATTGAGCGCGAAAACCAGGTGCGTGTGCTCCGTATGGACGGCGAAGTGAATCCTAACATTACCGACGTGGGAACGGTAAATGACCAAATCCGCGAACGACTTTCCGGCTACGATATGCCGCAGGGATACAGCCTTATTTTCGGGGGAGAGGAAGAAGTAATCCGTGAAACCAACCGTATTTTGTTCACGGTTACGCTTCTCGCCATTTTTCTTGTTTTTGTGGTGATGGCGGTGCAGTACGAACGGCTTGCCAATCCGCTGGTGATACTTACAGCTGTGCCGCTGGCACTGATCGGAGTCGGGGCTGCGCTGCTGCTGACCGGCACAAATCTGAGCGCGCCTGTACTACTTGGCGTTATCCTTTTGGTTGGGATTGTGGTGAATAACGCCATTCTGCTTGTAGAGTACATCGAAATCGGCCGGAGAGAAAAAAATCTGAGCGTGTTCGATGCGGTCGTAGATGCGGGCGCTATCCGTTTTCGGCCCATTCTGATGACCACGCTCACCACGGTCTGCGGCATGTTGCCTCTTGCCATCGGACTGGGCGAAGGTGCCGAGCTGATGCGCCCACTGGCGATTGCCGTCGTAGGCGGACTGCTGGTATCCATGTTCCTGACGCTGTTTGTAGTACCCAGTCTGTACCTGATAGTGGACCGCTTCAGCGAAGCCCTCAAAAACACCCTCACCGGACGTAAATCCGAGGTGCAGGACGCAGATTGACGCTGATTAGGCTGGATTTTCGCAGATGAAGAGGAAATTTAGAATGCACAAATTCAGAATTCAGAATTATTACGGGGTAGTTCTACGTGACTGGCCTTTATTCAAGTTGTCTGTTAAAGCCTCGTTTTTGAAATGTGGTAGTTTCGTTTCCATTCTGAATTCTGAATCACTGTTGTCCGGGGAAACTGATTCTTACTGTATTCGTGTTGGTAGCATGTTTTTGTCCCGCGGATTACGCGGATTGAACGGATTGTTCCGGCCAAACTACGAAGTTCCGTGCCGGAGTTTTTTCCTTGCTTTCAGATTGAACTATTACGGATAGATGCCCGTCAAAAAAGGCAGAAATCCTCCAGGTAGCTTGATATGAAGAACCAAATCCGGCCTTGTGAAAAAATGGCGCAGGTCGCTCCGCTCCCAATTTTGAATGGTGGGTTTTGAATTTTGAATGACCTCCGTCAAAAAATGCATCCATGCAAATGATGACAC
>PXDL01000002.1 GCA_003566395.1 Balneolia bacterium
AACCGCCGTTATGATTTATGTGGTTGCGGATATGGAAGAGCGCCTTCCCTGGGCGGAGGAGGATTGAAACCGGTAAAGGTTGTAATAACCTATGTACGATTTTAATTCAGCTCAAATACCGTCCTATACTTAACCCTGTTAAAATCCCATATGGCAAGCCATTTTAAAACACGTGGTCAAATGGCGCTAAACTCCGGAAATGACATACTGCCTGAGAATACAGAAATACTCTTTTTCCACGGACAACAGTAGTTAACAACCGTTCAAATTTGGAAATCCGAGCATTTGGTCACCTTTTTCCCTTCTATAACCGAACGGTGGTATTAAAGGAAACCCCGAGCCAGGCTCCGTTATTTCGCGAGCTGGTTACACCCGAAAAGGCTGTGTTGAATCTGAATCTTGATGTGTAGATACCGATACCGCTGCTCAGACGCGTACCGAATTTGCCTCCCACGCTCATCCCCGCCCTGACCGGCAGCCAGCCTCCGATCTTATATTCAACACCGGCACCGACCATCAGTTTGCGGCTGTTGAGTCCGGCATTGTTCAGGCCCTTGTTGAAATCAAGCGCAGCGGATGCCCGTCCGGCCTCCAGATAAGTTCCCAGGATGAGCTGAGTAGGGAGCGGCATATGGTAGGTATTTCGTTGGGAGCCGTAGCCCAAATAGACCTGACTGCCAAGGCTGTCCTGAAGCACGAAATCGATATAGTCGTCCAGGTTTCCTTCAAATTCATTGTCTATCCAGTCATTGTCCAGACGGAGTCCCTGCCAATCGAGTATGTTGTCATGGCGAATGGTAGCCGCGTCTTTGCTGAAAGGTACCCGTCCCACATCGGTCAAAGAAAGACCGGCACGAAGAATTCGCCTGCCGTCTCCGAGAAAAGGGTGATCGAGAAACTCATCGGGCAGTTCCAGCATCAGGTTAAGACCGAGGCTTAAACCGAACCCGGTACCGGCCGGAGAGAGTGCATCACCCAAAGGATCATCAAGATAATCGGATAATGAAGGATTCGGATTATTACCATTTTCTGCACGGGCCTGCTCATAGGCTATTAATTCGTTTGCCAAATTGCCGGAAGCATTTACCCGGTAGTTAAAATCGTGCGTTACCAGCGAATCCCCCGAAACCGTCAGAAAGGAGTCCGAACGGAACTTCATCGAGTGCGTGCCGATAAGAAGTTTAGGCGCAATTCCCGCATCCAACCTCCCGGGCAGACCGAAGAGCAGGCCGTCCCGGTTTTCAGCGATGGTGAGGGCATATCCGGCGGTAATATCATGAAAAAGAAGCGTTTCAGCCTGAATACTTAGCCTTGACGGTGTCCCGAACAGTTCGTTGTCGAGGCCGCCGAATCCTGCTTCGAGGACCGGACGGTTTAGTCCCATTCGTACCAGACCTCGCATGGTATGGCTCAATGAAAAAGCGTGATCATGATTGGGGAGGCGCAACGCAAGCCCCATGGTCATCGCATCGACCTGAAGCCCCGCATAGACTTTACCGGTTCTTCCGCGTGGAAACCAGGCATCCAGCATCTGATTTTGTATTTCCCTGTTTATTACCCGCCCCTGGGTAAGATACTGGTTATATACGCTGAAGTTCATCAAATCACCGCCCGTCCCGACCGATATGTCAAGAAGATCTACATATAAACTTCCCGAATGATCGAGAAGCATGAGGTTGGCGGGATTAATTCCAGGAGATTTTGATCCGCTCAGGTAGGCCGTGCCGGTTTTACCCATTGCAGCGCCCTGGGGATGGGTATGTACCGTTTGCGCCATTGCGCCTATACCGCAGCAAAGAAAAATGCCCGCAGTTAAAATGTGAGTACGAAACAGTAGGAAAGTTCGGAATACGGAGGGCTTCATAACGGCTGCAACATTTACTCTATAATGGATCTGATGACGAAGCGACCCCTGAGGTCAACTTCCACAAAATCCCTGGCGCGCAGGCTTACCGGCATAAAATCACGGGTAACAATCTCCGCATTAAGCACCAGCCTTTCGGACTGATTAAGCCGGTCGAGCTGCTCTTCGGTCAAGCTTATTTCAACCGATTCCCGTCTCACATCCGTTGAAAATCCTGCGGCATCAACCGGAGCGGAAAGCACGCGTATTCGCTCTGAGCTGGTGGCGGGCAGGTCTGTAACAAAATCATCTGCTGCATCTAAAAACCTGAAGCTCATATCGATGTCCAGCGGCAGTCGATTGGCATAACCCACCGTGATAACAGCCTCAGCGATGTAAAGGTCGTCTCTGCGGTCCGGCAGCCCGGACAGCGAGACCTCCAGAGAATCGGTGAATTCGGCCGGGCCGTCGGTGGTGGCGAGGCTGAACGGGACCTTAACCCTCATCATGGCATCGAAGTTTAGCGGTTGCTCCAATATTGCTGACCTTTGAAGCGGATTGGCCAATGCTTTCCCTACCAAAAAAGTTTCAACCGGAAAACGGCTGATGAAATCCGATAGCTGCATGTTATCATTGGTAAATGTAACTACTCCTGTTGTTGTTTTCTGTGCCTGAGCCGGTTCGGTTTGAAATGTAATCAGCTCGCTGTTTTGAAGTTCGACTCCGTCGTACAAGATACCGGATATCGAATCCTGCGGACTAACGGCATAAGGTGAACCGGGTAGTGGCTTTAGCAAAAACTCATTTCCGGAGGCGTCCCGGCCAAGCACAGCTACATAAACCCGGTTTTCGACACCGATGTTGCTTTCATAAGTAAGCTCCATCTCGGTATCGAGCAGCTCGAGATTACCGAGCCGTGAGGATAAAAACTCAAGTGCATCAAAATCGCTTCTCTGGTTGAATTCATCATCTTTCAGGTCCACATCCGCATCGTCTTCAACATCATCACCAAGCACAAAAAATCGGGGGGTCAACATCCCCCGGACCCGGTTGGTCCTTACCCGTACCGGATCAAGCACAGCCTCTACATTCTCCCCGGTCTGAATCGTACGGAACCGGTCAGGTCCTTCGATGGCTTCGGTATTTTCGGTAACACCTGAAACGGTGAACTTTACAATGTTATTCGGGGCAAAAATACGAAGGTTCTCATATTCCACTTCAAACGACTGCCCTCCAATATTCGATGGATGGCTGCTGCGACGAATTCGGTTTTCTCCGGACCGCACAATTTTCAGGGTATCGGCAGGGTGAAAGCTGTTATCGCCTGAGCGCTGGAAAATACCCGGAAAGGAAATCACCAACGTATCGATATCCACATCGAGCTGATTTACGACCGAGCTGAAGTTAAATACGGCTCGGTTTACATCAACAAAATCCTGCTCATCCTGAAAGGTAAATTTATCTACATCCACCTCGGTTTCCTGAAACTCCAGTACCTGAAGCGGACCGAAAGAAGCTGTAGCTTCGATTACGGCCAAGTCATCGGTCCCCGAGGTTCGTATTAAGATACTCTCCGGGTCTTCCTGCATGAACTGGTTACCCCATGAAATAGTGAGCCTGAGCGATGTCGGGGCCTGAAGCACATCGTTTTCATTCAATAAAATAATTGCATCTTCCGATTCACCGTGTTGTAAACTCGTAATTACGGCTTCGTTACCCAGCGGCTGACCACCCGAGAAAAAACGGGCTCGAAGCTCATCAACATGTAAACCAAGCCGGTTTTCCAATTCGAAAACGATGCCGCCTTCAAGTATAATCGCGCTTTGCAGACCACCCAGTCCAAGTTCTATGGATACATTTCCTGAGGTTCCGCCCGAAATTTGCGTACCTGCCGGGAAAGATTCGGCAGGCAGACCGGTAAGCTGCTCAAAACCGGCTTCTTCTTCACCCTTAACTACCGGAACGATTCGGGTTAGGGATGAGGACGTTTCAATAGGCGAGGTTTCCAGTTCCGGCAACACATTCCCGAAAGAGCCTACGGGAAAGTCTTCTTCAAAGCCGAGGGCGATAAGGCCGGTCTGGTCATCCACTTCAAAGCGGTTTTCAAAATCGGAGAGCGTGGTATCAATTATAGCTTGGCTTCCGCCAAGTAGCGGATACCTCTGGCTGTTGAGTACCGGAATGGTAAACACCTGCTCGGTCTCAAATGAGGGGCTGTTAGGTCTCTCACAAGAAGACAATACCGGTATCAGAATACAACCGGCTAAGAGTAATAGAGACAGATTTACAATATTAAAACGCGCTAATAATTCCATACTTACAGATTCAAAACAGATTATATATCTCTTGATTCTTATACTTTTATAAAAATCCCCTTCTTCTGATTATACCTAAAAAAAATACAGATAAAAAGAGTTTATTCGCCTTTCCCTTTACACCTGAAACCGGACCTGCAACCAAAATTTCTTTTAACAGGTGGGTTTGTTGTGAAAAAGAACATCATTGTAGTGGTGAAATTAGGGTAGGGACGATCATATCTTAACATTTCACATTTCCAATTGGTCATCACGCAGAACTCCGCGGAGGTTTAGTTGATGCAGGAAAAGGATTCGGAGAGGTTCGACTATCAGAGCTTTAGTCAGGCTTGGAAAGAACCTCCGCAGAGTTTTCGTACCGATATAGCGCTTTTAATAGAATCCATTTATGGCAAATTGAAATCGATAGCAGCGGTCAAACTATGATGGAAGGTCAGGTCAAACCAATTCACGATTCACCATCAAACCCGCCTTCTTCATACTTTTGGAAATATTTTTTAGCGGCGCTGATTACTTTCGGTGCCAGTATAATGGCCGAAACCATAGTCGGGATGGCCATCATGGCAAATGCGGTATCCATAATATTAATGACGGCCCCGATAGAAGCTACCGAACCAAAGACGATACTGGCCACATAGAAGTAGTTGAAATATCTTTTTTTATCGGCTCCGGCCAGAAAGCCCAGGCATTTGGCCCCGTAATAGGAATAAGTAAACATGGTGGTGAGGGCAAAAACGGCTACGCAGAGTATAAGAACAGGAACACCAATCACCGGAATGCCGGTTGAAAAGGCCATGGCCGTGAGGGTTACGCCGTCAAGCTCGGTATGCATCCAAACGCCGGTTACCAGTATTGCAAGGGCCGTCATAGTACAAACAAGCAGCGTATCGATAGCGGGCTCCAGCATCGCAACGAGCCCTTCACGGACCGGTTCATTCGTTTTTGCGGCTCCGTGCGCCATCGCCTCCGTTCCGATTCCGGCTTCGTTGGAAAACGCTGCCCGTCGCACCCCGATAATAATCACCGCGCCTACGGCCCCGCCGAGCATAGATTCGGAATTCACGTACTCTCCCCGAAACGCATCGGTAACAATCAGCATGAGGTATTCGGGAACCACTGCAATATGGGTAATCAGGATATACACCACGCCGACAACATAAAGGACAACCATGAACGGAACCATCAGAGCGGCTACATTCCCGATGCGCTTTATTCCTCCAAAAACTACAAGCGAAACCAACAAGGTAATAATGAGGCCGGTTATCAGGTCGGATGTGAAATGCGCCTCGGGTGCAATCACACTCATAGGAACAAGCACGCTGTCGCGCACAATCTGGGTAAGCTGATTGGCCTGAAACAAAGGCAAACAGCCGATAAGCCCGCAAAGGCTGAAAAATGACGCCAGTGGGATCCATTTTTTACCCAGACCTTCCCGAATTACGTACATCGGTCCGCCCTGAATTTTGCCCTGACTGTCGGGTCCGCGGTACATCACAGCAAGGGTACATGTAAAAAACTTGGTGGCCATACCTACCAGCGCACTCACCCACATCCAGAAAATAGCTCCCGGCCCGCCCATGGTAATCGCCACGGCCACGCCTCCTATATTTCCCATACCCACCGTAGCCGCGAGAGCCGTACTGAGCGCCTGAAAGTGATTTATATCTCCCTCGGCCGACGGGTCATCATATTTTCCGGTTAGCACTTTAAGGGCGTGACCGATATACCGGTACGGCCTGAAACGCGACAAAATCACAAAAAAGATGCCGCCCCCCACAAGCAGGGCCACAAGTGGAGGTCCCCAGGCTAAATTGGCAATTATGCCGGTCAGTTCATCAAGACGTTCAAACATACATTTATAGTGATGCAGTGGATATATGGGAGAAAAGCAAAAAATGAATCTAATGATTTCAGGTATCGCATGAAAATCACACCAGAGAAATGAAGAACCTGAACACGCATTCCTGAAATGCAAAAGATTCTTAATTCATTTCACATGGTTATGAAATTAGTCCTTGCTTGCTGATATTTGTGGCAACATCTTTCGGAAAGCGGATTTTGGAATCGTTAGGGCATCATGGTATGATACCAAAAGCTGTGCAGGGCTGCCCTCGAGATTTTCTGCTTATTTTATGATCTAACACTCATTACACGCTCTATGAAAAAACTGCTGATTATCGGCATTCCGGTTATTATTGCAGCCGGTCTTGTTTTCTGGTGGACCGGAACCGGTTCATCTGAAACGCGCCTGCCTCCACTGCATACAGTTGAGGCTGAAAAGGGGGATGTATCACGCAGAGTGGTTGCATTCGGTGCCATTCAGCCGGTCCGGAAAGTTACGGTTGGCAGCCAGGTTTCCGGCATCATCGACCAGATCTTTGTTGATTTCAATAGTCCGGTTCGGCGGGGTGATGTCCTGGCCCAAATCGATCCGTCCACCTTCGAAGCGGAAGTCAGTTCTGCTCAGGCGGAACTGGAATCTGCTGAAGCCGGGCTCGAACTGGCGCGAATGCAGTGGGAGCGCGTTAACGAGCTTCGTGAGCGTCAATTCGTGTCACCTTCCGATGTGGATCAGGCTTCGGCCACCCTTCGACAAGCCGAGGCTCAGGTGAGCGTACGCCGGCACGCGCTACGCAGAGCTGAACGCGAACTCGAGCGATGCACCATCACCTCACCTACCGACGGCATGATTGTTTCCCGTGATGTGGATGTGGGACAAACCGTGGCGGCCAGCCTTAATGCGCCCGAACTTTTTCAGATTGCCACCGATCTTCGCGAAATGCATATTTACGCTAACGTTTCCGAAGCCGATATCGGGCAGGTTGAGGAGGGCCAGCAAGTAGTGTTCCGCGTGGATGCTTACCGTGACCGCGACTTTAAGGGAGAGGTGATACAGGTCCGCAACGCCCCGCTCATTGAGGATAATGTGGTTCACTACGAAACCCTGATTGCCGTCAATAATGAGCAAATGCTGCTTAAGCCCGGCATGACTACCGAAGTAAACATCATAACAGCAGAAAAGCATGATGTGCTCCGTGTGCGAAATACCGCCTTACGGGCACGCCTGCCCGACGGCGTGCGTCCTCCCACGCCTGATTATATCAGTGAAGGCGAGCCGAGGGTGTACGTACTCCGCGATAACCAACTGCACGTCGCAGCGGTGGAAACGGGACTCAGCGACGGCGTAAATACCGAAATCATTAGCGGTATAGAAGCAGGTGATGTGCTTGCGGTCGGCCTTACGCTCACAACGGGTGAGGGGCAGGAACGGCGGAGCTTGTTCGGCGGGAGCCAGGCTCAGTATTAGATACGTTGCATTAAACTCAGGCCTCCTCATTATGTAGAGGTTGTAAGCCGTCATAGAAACATTGCTTTATTATTTTGTATGCTCATCAGTCTGAATAATATTACCAAGGTTTACCGATCTGAATCGCTGGCGGTGGAAGCTCTGCGGGGCATCACGCTTGAAGTAGAGGAGGGAGCCTTCTCCACAATTATGGGTTCCAGCGGATCCGGCAAATCCACCCTGATGAACATACTCGGCTGCCTCGACAAGCCCACCGACGGATCTTATTTATTGAAGGGGGAGGACGTTTCCCGTTTCCGCAAAGACCGCCTTTCAAGGGTACGAAACAAGATGATCGGCTTTGTATTTCAGAATTTTCATTTGCTCCCGCGCACCTCTGCTCTTGAGAATGTGGAGCTTCCCCTGCTGTATGCAGAGGAGAAAATGAGCTGGAAGGAAATGCACAAACGCGCCAGGGAAGCCCTTGAAATTGTTGGTCTGGGCGACCGCACCGAGCATACGCCGAATGAACTTTCGGGCGGACAAATGCAGCGGGTAGCCATTGCCAGAGCGCTGGTTACGCGACCTTCCGTGCTGCTGGCCGATGAACCCACAGGCAACCTCGACAGCCGCACCAGCCTGGAAATCATGGACATCTTCCAGCAGCTGAACCGGGAAGGACTGACCATTTTGATGGTTTCTCATGAGCCGGATATCGCCCGTTTTTCAAAACGGATTATTATTCTCAGGGACGGCGTTATCCGCTCCGACAAACCGAACGCGGCCAGGTCGGCAACCGCCGCACTCGACGCATGGAAAGATGAAACCGAAATGATTGAAGAGGAGGCTTCCTAAATTTGAAACTGACTGCCATACCTTATGTAGCCCTGAAGGCGCTCAGAAGAAATAGTATGCGCACCATGCTTACCGCGCTGGGCATTATTATCGGCGTGGCCGCTGTCATTACCATGGTTGGGCTGGGGCAGGGTGCCGGGGCGGAAGTGCGCGAACAGGTAAACCGCCTGGGCCAGAACGTTGTGCTGATCTTTCCCGGTGCCCGCCAGCTTGGAGGGGTGAGTATCGGCGGTGGAAGCGCCAACACGCTTACGGTAGAAGACGCAAGGGCTTTGCGCGAAGAAATCCCCGAAGTGATTGCCGCAAGTCCGGAAGTCCGTTCCCAGCGCGTGGTTGTTTACGGAAACCGGAACTGGCACACCCGGATTTACGGTCAGTCTCATGACTATCTGCAAATACGGCAATGGCCGGTAGAAAGCGGACGCATGTACGATGAAGCCGATGTCGAAAACGCGTCACTCGTGGCCGTAGTTGGCCAAACGATCGTACAGGAATTATTTGAAGGAGCCGACCCGATCGGAGAAACCATCCGGGTACGTGGCCTTCCGCTGGAAATCATCGGCATACTCGCGCCCAAAGGCATGTCGCTGATGGGCTCGGTTCAGGACGACATCGTGCTGGTTCCTTATACGACTGCGTTCCAGCGTATATCCGGGCGCTCACATGCTATGGTTATCAATGTGCAGGTATACGATGAACAATCGATGGGAATTGCCCAGCTGAAAATCACAGATTTGCTCAGAGAGCGACACGGACTGGCACCCTACCAGGAAAATGATTTTACGGTACAGACGCAGGAAGAAGTTGCAGCGGCAGCAACTGAAACTTCGCGCATAATGACCTGGCTGCTGGCATCCATCGCCGGTGTTTCACTTTTGGTGGGAGGCATCGGTATTATGAATGTGATGCTCGTAAGCGTAACGGAGCGAACGCGAGAAATCGGGTTGCGCCTTGCGGTAGGTGCCAAAGGCCCGGACGTGCTTCTTCAGTTTTTAATTGAAAGCGTGGTCCTCTGCCTGCTGGGCGGATTCGGAGGCATCATCCTGGGAGTAGCCGCCACGGAACTGATCGCCAACTATGCCGGATGGCCCGCGATGTTTTCCACTCAAGCCATGGTAATTGCGGTGAGCGTTTCGGCCGCAGTGGGTGTATTTTTCGGATTCTATCCGGCCTGGAAAGCTTCACGCCTCGATCCGATTGAGGCGCTCAGAAGAGAATAATCGGCCCGGAGTGCTTATTTCTTGGGGTTTTCCATAACGCTCGTCCTCAAGTAATTCGGACGGTAAGGTTGTGCCGAAAATATATGCTCAGCCAAAACACAGCCTTCCCCATATCGATCTTACTGCGGAATGCTCAGCTTTTCCATAAGCTCGTAGAGGTACGAACGGTTGATGCCAAGCGCGGCGGCGGTTTTCGATTTAGAGCCGTACCGGGCAAGCGCGTCTTCGAGCAGTCTGCGTCGGAAACGGTTTACCGCATCCTCGTAGTTTTGATTTGGGTCTTCCTGTCCCATCGAATATCCGGATTCAGGTAATGATGAAGGTAGGGTACCGGATGCGCCTTCAGGTTTATATTCAGCCGGGAGGTCACCTATCTGTATTACGTTATGATTTACAAGTATCACCAGTCGCTCGGTGAGGTTTCTGAGTTCCCTCACGTTTCCTTTCCACGGGCATTGCGTGAGGATATGAAGCGCCTCTTTGCTGAACGACTTCGGCCCGCGGTTCATCTTTTTCCGGAATTCCTGCAAAAAATGAACGGCCAATGCGGGAATATCTTCTTTACGCTCCCTCAGCGGCGGCACAAGCAGCGGAATCACATTGAGCCGGTAGAAGAGGTCTTCCCGGAACGCACCCGCTTCCACACGCATCCGCAGGTCCTGATGCGTGGCAGCAATCACCCTGACGTCCACTTTATGTGAACGCTCCCCGCCAAGCCGTTCAAACGTGCCTTCCTGTAGAATGCGCAGTAATTTTGCCTGAGCAGCAGGCGTAAGCTCGGCCACTTCATCGAGAAAAATTGTGCCGCCGTCGGCCAGTTCAAATTTTCCTTTCCGGATGCCCTTACTGCCGGTATAGGCCCCGGATTCATGTCCGAAAAGTTCATCTTCCAGCAGCGAGTCGGACAGCGCTGCGCAGTTTACGGCAACAAACGGTCGAGAGGCCCGGTTGCTGTTCTTGTGGAGAGCCTGAGCTACAAGTTCTTTTCCGGTTCCGCTTTCGCCCGTTATATACACGGTAGCATCGGTAGGAGCGATTTGGTTCACGGAGGCATAGAGCGACTGCATAGACGGTGCGCTACCGATCATAGTATCATCCAGCCCCCCCTGACCCAGCCGAAGCGATTCGTTTTCCTGCATCAGTTTTCGAAGACGCAGCGCACGGTTCATCACCACGTTTAGCTCGTCCGGATTCAGCGGTTTGATGAAAACATCCCAGGCTCCCTGTTCAACGGCGGCCAGGGCCGGACCTTTATCCATATCTCCGGTCATAATAATTACTATGGCATCGGGCTGGTCTCTGATGATGTCGGCTAATAGCGACAGCCCTGCATCCGGAGTGTCGGTATTGGGCGGCATGTGTAAATCGGTAAGGGCTATATCGAAGCGCTGCTTTCTCAGAATTTTACGTGCCTCATCGGTATCTGCCGCGCTCGTAACCCGGAACGTATCGTTCAATTCCCAGTACAACTGCTGCCGGACGCGCTCGTCATCGTCCACAATTAAAATAGATGGCTTCATGGGCTTATGGGCTATAAGTGTAATAGATTATATTCGACCATTGCCAAAACTATGCCTTTTTTAAATGATCGGGATTAAAGCTGAGCAGAAAGCTTGTTCCGTGGCCTTCCCGGCTTTGAACCTCTACAGACCCTCCGTGGTCTTCGGTCAGTAGTTTAACCGAATACATCCCCAGGCCCAGGCCCTGCGGTTTGGTGGTTTTAAACGGCTCAAAAAGCTCATCCCTGATAAACAAAGCCGGCATACCCGGCCCGTTGTCGGATACGGACAGCTGAGGCCTCCCGCGCTTATCCGGCCCGAAGGTGACGGTGACTTGACCCCCTTTTGATGAAACGGCATCAATCGCATTCTGAATAAGATTTTCTGCGATTCGGGTGACGGCACCGGAGTCGTGCGTCCACTGTAGCTTTTTATCCCCTTCATAGTTCAGGCTAACGCCGTCCGGCAGATTCATTCGCAGCCTTCGGATTACCGCCGAAATGGTTTCATCGGGATTGGCCGAGCTGCCTTTGAGCGTAAATTGTGGTCGGTTTTGCTGGAGCTTGGAGATCAGGTCGTTCAAATGCCTGGTGGACTGCTGCAGTGTGGTGATGGCATCTTTCCGGAATGCCTCCTGTTCAAATTTGCGATCGAGATTACGGGCGAGAAAGGTGAGGCTGAATACCGTATTTTTCATATCGTGCGCAACCAGAGAGCCGATGCGCTGGGTGATTTCAAACTGTCTTCTTAGCGCCTGTTCCTGCTGCTGAATCCGCATTTTCTCCACACGACGATTGTAAAACACCCCGCCGCTGAACAACATCACCCCAAAACCAAGAGCCAGAAACCACCACCTGAGAAAAAATGGCGGATGAACGGTAAATGCCAGTGAGGCCGATGAGTCACTTTCCATACCGTACCCGTTCACGGCTTTTACATCAAAGCGGTACTCTTTTGGAAACAGCACCGCAGACAGGTTGGTATAGCGGGTGCTGTTCATCCTGCCCGGATAAATCCATTCCCGGTCCTGCCCGCTGAGCCGGTAGGCAAACACCGTGGAAAGCTCATCTTCAAAAGACGGAGAGGCAAAACGGACCTCAAACTCGTTTCTTCCGAACCGGTTTCCGGTGATGTTGTAGTCTGAAATGATGGCCTTCGGGCCCTGCCTCTGCTTACGAAGCTTTTCAGGCCTGATGCGATACGCGCCTGCCACCGAACCGAAAATCAGATCGCCCTTAAACATTCCGAAGGACGAAGGATAATAGAGCTGGTCGGAAATCATCCCGTCGCGCTCGGATACGTAAAGCTCAATCTGTCCGCTTTCAAGATTTAGGGCATGCACCCCACCTGCACCCGCCATCCACAAATACCCGCGTTCCGAATCATGGATGTAACTAATGGGCACAGGAATATTCAGTCCGGAGTTTTTGTCCCAGCTTCGTATAGTTTTCCAGCTCCCGTTCGTATCAGACTCAAGCTCATGAAGACCTTCCGGCCCGGCAAGGTACAGTCTTTCACCTATAAACGCGAAGTAGCGCTGATCGGTAGAGCTTGCAGCAAAATCGAGGACGGCAGGCTTGTAGCAGAAGGTGGCTCCGGTACAGTTGCCCGTTTCATCTTCAAGCATACGGCTGAACGGAACGACCGAACGAAGCAACCCGTCGGCCATTGTTCCCACCCACATATGCCCGTCAGGGCCGATATCAAACGATCCCATGCCGGGTCGGCTTGAGGTTGAAAAGCGACCCGTGTTCCTGCTTCCTTCTTCTGTAGTTACATGAATTTCATTTACCGTATTAGCCAGCATCACCGGTTTGCCGTTAAGCAGCCGGGGCTTGAAGTTATACTGAACGTTCTTTTGGCTGTAGTAATAATATTTACGCCCCGGACCTGCCGGACCACTATGATCCGGATCGATTCCCGGATATGGATTAAAAGTGCCGGAGATTGAGCGCGGGAAAAGAATAATCACGCCGTTATTAATATCCAGCCAAATCGAACCGTCGTGATGGGAAGTAATCGAAAATATTTCCTTTGCGACGGGAATCTCCGGGAAACGGTGAAGCTCGAATTCATACCTGCCCGGATGCAGCCGTGCCTCCACAAGACCGGTCTGGCTGCCGATCCACAAAACAGAAGGATCGCCTGGGTCCGCCGCAACAGCCGTAGCCTGTATCGTTTCCATGAACGAAGCGGACGGCGATCGAAGTCTTTCCACAGCACCGGCGCCGGCACGCAGCTTAAAAATACCGTCGTTGGTCGAGGCCCAGATATTACCTTCACTGTCGCGGTGAAGCACGTTCACGCTGATTCCGTTGATGCCGTTCAGATAATGCAGAGGTATGCCTTCATCAAGGTGAAAGCGGGCCAGTCCCTCACCGGTACCCGCCCAAACCGTGCCGTCGGTTCCGTCCAAAAGCTGAAACACCATTCCCGAACCGGCATCTTCGATGTGATCCGGATAAAAAGGCTGCTCAAAATCCGCCATCAGACTGTAGATGGAGGGCGCATGCATCATCCATACTTTGCCGAGTGTGGTTCCTCCGAAAAGACGGCCTTGTTCGTCCTCCATCAAACTGATATGTACCTGAAGCGTTTCCGGGCGATCGAAGCGGCGAAACGCGAAATCCGGCAACGTCCCATCTTTCAGGAACCGCAGCTTTTGTTCCCTGCTCACTGAAAAAAGGTACCCACCCCGCGTTACGGCCAAAAGCTCTCCATTCGCCCGGGCCAGAACGCTGTATATATCGTTTATTTCATCATCTCTTTCGGGAAACACCTCTGTGGGCTTAAGAAGCTTTGCTTTCCGGCTTCCGTCTTCATGGAAATTAAAGTACATCAATCCTTCGGAGCCGGTCGCCGCCCATATTCCTCCGGTGTCGGGGTCGCGCGCAAAGGCATCAAGTCCGTAAGCAAGGTTCGAACCTTTCGCAATCTTAACCGGGCCGGAATTGATTTGAAGAGTGTCCGTAAATTCCGGTAATACAGGGTACCCGTTCTCAGACAAGGGCCGGTCGGACACAAACAATCCGTTAATGGTATTCACCCATAGGAAACCGGCTTCATCCTGTATAAACGCAGTAGGTGATAAGGGAGAGGAGGATTCGGCAACCTTAAAAAGATCGCTTCCGTCGTAGCGGTAAATACCGTGCCCGATCATGCCGAACCACATAAGGCCTGCATCATCCTGAGTAATGCCATACACAGGCATGCCCGGAAGCGGATTGATCAAATCGCGGTTGGTGTAGTGCCTGAACGGATATTCCTGCCCACATACCCGGTCAGGGAGCAAAGGGATCACGCACACCAAGGCCATCAAAAACAAGAAAATTGACTTCATATAATCGGCTATATGAAAATGCCCCTTTTTGTTTCGAATGTAGCTGAATTGTTGCTTAAAACCAACTTAACCAATACTGTCGGGATAAACCGACACGCTAAAGAACCTGATGTAATCCGCTCTTTGTTTAAATCCACTTAAGACATTAATAAATAATAGTTTGAGAAATTCGGCACGTTTCTTGATATGAAATATCAAGACACTTCGGGCCACAACATAATTATGTTCTTATATGTGGCCTACAATCCCTAAATATGTAGCATTATGAAACCGATTTTTTTCACTTTTGCGATTTTTATAAGTACACTTGGATTACTGCTTACCGGATGTTCTTCGAGCAGCAAAGATGACGGCGGCGTCCCCTCAGTTGGAAAAATTACGATGACCGTGGACGGCAGCAAATGGGAGGCTACCGGAGCCAACGGGCTTCGCACCCAGGCCGGGAACAACCAACAGCTTTCTATTGCAGGCACTCATTTAATAGATTTGAGTACAAATACCATGGACATAGTTACGATCGCTTTCCTGTCGAACAGTCCGCTGGAAGAAGGGGATTACATTCATCGCGACGGGCTCCCCTTTGTGCAAATCACCTTCAACAAAGGGGATACATCCCCGCAGAACACCTACTTTTCAAAAGAGGCAACCGTGACCATTACAAAACTCGAGGACTCCTCAATTCAGGGCGTTTTTTCGGGAGTGTTGGCCAAAGACAACTCGCCGGATATTACGATCACCGACGGCGGATTTAATGTCAACATCATGCAACCATAAAACTTACACCGGTGGGGAAGACCCGAAACAGCCGGTCGGTAAAGACATTCCAAGAGAGTACTCATCCTGGACATCACAGACGGCTATCTTTGTTACCCGTTCTCATAACCGCCTGAAATCCTGCACCGGGTTTCAGGCGGAGACGTGATGTTTTGTATTGTTCCCGGCAAAGCGTTTGTTAGTAATCCCAGGCCATATTCGCAGCGGTTTGTCGGGATAGCCGGCTACCTGCCAGACGCTCAACGATGTGCAAACTCATATCGATACCGGCACTGATGCCGGCCGATGTAAGAATTCTGCCTTCATCCACCCAGCGTTGATCCGCCTCCACAGCTACCGCCGGGAATTGTGCCGCAAAAGTTTGAAGGTCCTCATGATGCGTGGTAGCGCGCAATCCCTGCAGCAATCCCGCTTCCGCGAGCAGAAAGGCGCCCGTGCAGACCGATACCGTGAGGCGGGCAACGCTGTTTTGCTGCTTAATCCAGTTTGCAACCTCCTTCTTTTTCTGTTCGGCGGAATGGTCTCCGCCCGGCACCAGCAGCACACCCGGACTCGGGTGAGATGAAAATCCGAAATCCGGCATCACCCTGAACCCGCCCCGCAAGCCGACCTGCTTACCGGTTTGACCGATCAAAAATGGATTTAATGATGATGATTCACCGGATGTACCGGCCAGCCGTGCGGCGGTGGCAAATACCTCGAACGGCCCGGCTACATCCAGCACTTCGGCCCCCTCGTACACATAAATTGCGATGTTGATCACGGGAGATGGATTAAATAAAAAAGGGCTTCATAAAACCGATAGTTTACCGTCTTAAGGTTCTGCAAAACTTTCTAATATACTTTCCATTACGCCTAACTCCCAATACCCTGAAGAAGCAACACAGTAGTTGAATCAATTTGCGAAGTTTTTGAAGAAGGAAAAATCGCCATTCTTTCACCCGCTTTTCACAATCATCTTTTATCATACATCCTGCTGAAGCGGAACGTTTCAGCGTCTTAAATGGAGATAACAGACCGAAACACTTTGAAACCATATGCCGGATATAAAGATCAGTACGTACAATGTAAACGGAATACGGGCAGCCCAGCGAAAAGGATTTTCAGAATGGGTTCAATCCACCGGACCTGATATAATTTGTTTGCAGGAATCTAAAGCACAGCCCGATCAAATCCCCGGGGAATTCGGTGAGCTGGGTTATCATCAAAGCTGGCATTCGGCCGGAAAGAAGGGGTATTCCGGGGTCGGCATTTTATCCAGGCAGCAGCCCGACGACATCCGTCCCGGAATCGGAATCGACTGGATTGATGAGGAAGGACGCGTTTTACTCCATGAATATCCTTACTTCCGGGTGTTTTCGCTCTATCTGCCGAGCGGGACTACCGGAAGCGTCCGTCAGGATTTAAAAATGAAATCCCTGGATGTCCTGATGGATTTTACCCGTGAGCTGCTTCAGGACGACAAGCCCCTGCTGCTGTGCGGAGACTACAACATCGCCCATACAGAACTTGATATTCATGATCCGGTTCGGAATAAAAAAACATCCGGATTTTTACCTGAAGAAAGGGCCTGGTTTACCGATTTTCTGGGCCTCGGGCTTTATGACGTTTTCAGAGAGCATCACCCTGGAAAACCGGACCTCTACAGCTGGTGGACCTACCGGGCCGCGGCCAAGTCACGAAACAAGGGCTGGCGGCTCGATTACCATCTGGCAAGTAAGGGCATGCACGATAAGTCGGTTCATGCAGAAATTGAGCGGGAACTCGATCTAAGCGACCATGCGCCGGTTACTGTAACCTATGCTTTTTAAGCACCGGCATCTTCATCCGGAGTTCCGCGCTTAGGTTGAAAACCGTTATCTTTGTTCTACATCAATTCAATAAAAATTTAAGTATTTCATGAGCACTTCACAGGTTCGCGTTCGTTTTGCCCCCTCACCCACCGGCCGCCTGCATATCGGCGGGCTGCGTACGGCTTTGTATAACTATTTGTTTGCCAGACACCACAAAGGCACATTTATCCTCCGCATTGAAGACACCGATCAAAAACGCTATGTGGAAGAGGCCGAGCAGGATATCACCGAAAGCCTGCAATGGGCGGGCCTAAAGTATGATGAAGGCCCCGGCACCGACGGCCGTTACGGACCATACCGGCAGAGTGAGCGTTCCGAACGCTATCGCACTTATGCGGAACAACTTGTAGAAAACGGTCATGCGTATTACGCTTTCGATACCGCCGAAGAAATCGAAGCTATGCGCGATAAAGCCGGCGATGCCAATCTGAAGTACGATGCCCAAACCCGGGGCCGTATGCTCAACAGCCTCACCCTTTCGGAAAACGAGGTCAAAGAACGGATAGACCGGGGAGACGATTACGTTATCCGGCTCAAAGTTCCGCACGGGGAAAATGTTCAGTTCACGGATATCGTGCGGGGACCTGTTTCTTTCGAGACCGAAATGCTCGACGACCAGGTATTGATCAAGTCGGACGGGCTGCCGACCTATCACCTTGCAAATGTGGTGGATGACCATGAGATGGAAATCAGCCACGTAATTCGGGGAGAAGAGTGGTTGAGCAGCGCGCCAAAACACCTGTTGCTCTATTCGTATTTGGGCTGGACGCCTCCCGAAATGGCGCACCTTCCGCTAATAATGTCACCGGCGGGCGGAAAGCTGTCGAAACGCAAAGCCGAGGAGCAGGGAATTATGGTGAACACCGCCGATTATATCAGTCATAGATATGAACCTCAGGCGCTTATTAATTTTCTGGCTTATCTGGGCTGGAATCCCGGCGACGACCGTGAGCTGATGTCGCTAAAAGAGCTGTGTGACGAATTTGATCTCGGAAGGGTGAGTAAATCCGGCGCCGTATTCGATATTAAGAAACTGACCTGGTATAATGAGCAGTACTTGCGGGAGCGTACGGCCCCCGATTTACTTCCGGATGTAAAAGCGGTGCTGAGTCAGGCCGGCATCAACCTGCCTGAAGATGAAAAGCTTACCGGCATCATCGAGCTGCTTAAAGAACGGGTTTCCGTAGTTAGCGAATTTGCAGAGCAGGGAGCCTTTTTCTTTTCAGCTCCCGAAAGCTATGAAGAAAAAGCCTTAAAGAAAGCATGGAAAGAGCAGACGCCTGAACTTATTTCCTCTTATAAAGAGCGAATATTAAAGCTTGATGATGCCGGCTTCAACGCAGCACAGCTGAAGAAAGAACTCGAAACGGTAATCGAAGAGTTTGGTGTAGGTTTTGGGAAGCTAATGCTCCCGTTGCGTGTGGCGGTTACCGGATCCGGTTCAGGCCCTGACCTGTTTGCTTCCATGGAGCTTATCGGGAAGCAGGAGATTATAGAACGACTGGAATATGCACTTAACAATGCAGGGTGATGGCTGCCGATAAGAACTATGAATACGGCGTTCCGGTGCGCTTTGTCAAACGCCGAAACCAAAAGCATATCCGCATTCGGGTGAAGGACGGTGAAATTATCGTTTCGGCTCCTTATGGCACACCGGAACATCTGATGCGCACCTATTGCCGGGAAAATAAGGCCTGGATTACCGCATCCCTGCGTAAAATAGAAAAGCGCAGCAATGATGTTAGAGCGCAGAACCGCTTCAGTGAAAACTTTCTTTTGTACGAAGGTAACTGGGTTCCTTTCAGGATAAAAACCCAGCGTCCCATGTATGGCGACATGGATTTTGACGGCCATGAAATTGTCTTCACCATTCCGGAATCTATTACGTTTACCGCAGAGATTGCGGCAAAGCTTTATCGAAACTGGGCAGCGCCAAGACTTCAATTTCGCTTCCTTGAAAAAACGGTCCCTCTCCCGTTCAATCCCGGCCGAATTACGGTACGCAGCCAGAAAACCAAGTGGGGAAGCTGTTCATCGAAGGGAAACATCAATCTGAACTGGCGGCTTATTCAGTGCCCAACATGGATTCAGGATTACATTTTTATTCATGAGCTATGCCATTTGAAGCACCTGAATCACAGCCCGGCATTTTGGGAGCTGGTGGACTTTTATTTTCCGCGCCGGAAAGAAGCCGAAAAGTGGCTGAATAAAAACGGATCGGTAGTGTTTGAAAATCCGTAAACCTTCCGCCTGTCTGAAGGGAAAATTGTTGATTTAAATTAGCTTCAGGCGGAAATTGCTTCTTTGGTGGCGGAAACGTTTAGAATAGCGTGGCGATTTGGCTCTGAACCGTTTGTTTGGGGCTTTTGTA
>PXDL01000279.1 GCA_003566395.1 Balneolia bacterium
CCGCAACGTTACACCGGCGATATACTGAGAGTTTTGAGTGTCCAGATTTTCAGCGCCCCGACCATATCCGGCCTGATCGCCGCCCTCGATGTTGATGCGGTCGCTGCCGTACACCCCGTTAAAGTAGAGGGTATGATCGCTGTTCAGATTCCAGGTCAGCTTGCCCTGGGTATTGTAATAGTTTGGAATAGCGGTAAGCCCGGTGGCGGGTACAATCCAGTCGAGGTAGCTGCGGCGTGCTGAAAAAATAAAGCTGGCGTTCGATGATAGCGGGCCTTCAAAAAGTGCGCCGGCACCGGCCATGCCCATAGAGGCCTCGCCCCGAAGCCTGTCGGCAGCTCCGTTTCTAAGGGAGATATTCATCACGGATGAGGCCTTATCGCCATATCTGGCTGAAAAGGCACCCGCGTAGAAATCGATCTCCCGCACCATGTAGCTGTTCAGCAGGTTAATAGGCCCGCCCCCCGCACCCTGTACGGCGAAATGGTTCGGGTTTGGAATCTCAATATGATCCATCATAAACAGATTCTCGCCGGGATTCCCGCCCCTTACAATAATTTCATTCATCTGATCGCTGCCTGAAGTTACCGATGGCAGTGCCTGTACGGCGCGCTGAATATCTACCAGATCGCCCGGGCTGCGGCGTATCTCTTCAAAATTCATGGAGTGGCTGCTCACAATAGCATCCCGGGGCCTTTCAAAAAAATCGCCCTGCACTTCAATTCCCTCACCCTCAATCAGCTCCTCGTCCAGCCTGATTTCAATAGTTGAGGTTCTGTTCGAACTCACAATGATGTTGCCCCTTCGTGCCGTAGTGTAGCCGATATAGCGGATAGTGAGGTTGTAACTTCCGGCCGGTAATCGTTCGATCAAAAATTTACCATCGGTGTCTGTGGCCGTGCCAAGGCTGGTTCCATCAACCAAAATGGAGGCGCCTCTTAAGGGCCGCAGATTTCGGGCATCGATTACCTCACCCGCAATACTCCCTATCCCCTCCTCATAGGCAGGTTGATCCGGAGTGTGCGTGAGTGGATGAAAGAAAATAAAAGACGCTGCTAAAAAGATCAGATGCATCGGGCCTTTAAACAATTTTGTGTTCTCAGATGGTTTTGTAGAAGTTCCCGTGATAGCCAAATAGCACCGGCTGCGGGATGGTTGCGCGGGCTATTTCATTGAAGCCGGAGGAATCCAGCACCAGCAGAAAAGAGTTCCCGTTGGCTTCGTCCAGAACAATAGAGAGATTCACTCCATCATCCTCTTTTTTCCCGTCCGGATTGGGAAGGAATACGGGCTCGCCGGGAAAACAGTTCTCTTCGCGCCAAACTCTGGACTTGCCGGTTTTCAGATCAGATTTTACAATCTGATCGTAAAAGCTGTTCTCTTTGGAACGGTCCACCCCGATGGAATAGACATAGCGATAGCTGCCGTCCATATTCAGTGATTCATCATTGAAGCGCGGCAGCTCAACACCCTCATCACAAAGTATTTCACATGTTACCTTTGCGTTTTTGGAAGGATCAATCCGGTACCGGCGTATTTCACCACCGGGCAGTTTTTTATCTTCCTCCCTGATTCTATGCAGGTAGAACGCCTCGATAATTTCAGGATCAGGATAGGTAACCATATCAAAGATAAGTTTGCCCTGCCTTTCAAACGCATTTACATGGTGAAAAGCGAAGAATGGGTCGGTTACAGTCTGGTTCACCAGCTCACCGGTATGGCGGTTAAAGATAAAGATCTTTGTGCCGCGCTTCGGTTTCCATTTATAATTTTCAATAAACGGCCTGGCGTGAAACAAAATGCTAAGCGGATTTACCACAAATGGAAATTCCACCAAAATCAGGTAGTTTGGGCTCATCCCAAAACTGTGGATATATGCCGGCTCTTTCACGCGCTGTTTGGCTATGAGCTGTGGCGGCTGTTCTCTTTCAAGCTTCATGAATCTGTAGTTGCTTACACGGCCGAAGCGTGTGGTAAGGTTCACGATTGTGCCATTATCGATATGGGGATGAACGGTGGTCACATGTTGTTTCACCTTCGTATCATACGCAAAAACACCAACCGACTTTAGTGTTTCGGGATCGAATTCTACCTGCATAGAAGGCTCTCCGAGCGCTATAAACTTACCGTGAAGCTTCCCAACATTCACTTTTGCACTGTCGGTAAAGCGCGGATTAAACACCTCCTTTACGCGATCGAAAAGAGAGTAGCAGGGATCTGTGGCAAACTCTGAATACGAAATTTTACCCATCTCTTTTGCTTCGCTATACGCGTTGCACTCCAGAAATTTATTGGCGTAGGAGACCTTTCCTCCGCGAAACGTAAATTTATGGAGCATCGCCAGCCCGTCGAACCAGTGCCTGTATTTCTGTCCGCCGGCTTTAAATGTGCCCGGACCATTACGCAGCAGCGTGCCTTCCACCCAGTCCGGCAGTTTGCCTTCGAGCGTGAGCTCATCAAGGACCAGTTCCTGTTCGCTGTCTGCAAAACCGATGTCGTAGGCTTTTCGCATTATCTGCCGTTTTGAATGGGTGAAGGGTCGATCAGTTCGGCCGCAATTTTACCGGACGAGAGCACAGCCGGAACACCGGCTCCCGGATGGGTACCCGCTCCTACAAAATAGAGATTTTTAAACTGTTCTGATCTGTTATGAGGCCGGAAATAGGCCGACTGCATCAGGCTGGGCGTAAACGAGAACGCCGCACCGTAGTGACTGTTTAGCGTATTTTGAAAATGCGGCGGATCAATGTAGTGTTCCGCTATAATATTCTCCTGCAGGTCAGGCAGGTAGTTCTCTTCAAGAAAATCGAGAATTTTACTTTTATACTCTTTCGCAACCTTTTCCCACTCAATATCCGCCTTCATGTTTGGCACCAGTGCCAGCACATAAAAAAGTTCACATCCGTCGGGAGCTATCGAAGCATCAGACCGCGTGGGCATGTGCATGTAGAGGGAGAGATCGTTGGGCAGTTTCGTCCCTTTAAAAATTTCTTTCATCAGCTTTCTGTACGCCTTACTCACGATGATATTGTGATGTGATAGCTTTGAGTCGAGATACCTTTTTTTGGTCCCGAAGTAGATCACAAAGAGAGATGAGCTGTAGCTTTTTCTATCGATCTGCCTGTTTGAATATTTTTTGCGAGATTCTTCAGGAATCAGCTTGCGGTAGGTAAACGCGGCATCTGCATTGGATACCACAACATTGGCCTTATGAGCGGTGCCGTCTTTGAGCTTCACGCCGGTAACAGTTTCTCCCTGAATCATAATACGATCTACTTCACTGTTAAGCAGAATAGTGCCGCCCAGCTCCTCAAAAAGCCGGGCAAGTGCCTGGATGATTGATCCCACGCCACCCACAGCGTAGTGAACCCCCCACTCTTTTTCGAACTGCATAATAAGCAGGTAGATAGAAGGGGTGTCGAACGGATTGCCGCCAATAAGCAGCGGGTGAAATGAGAAAACTTTTCTGAGGAAATCGTGTTTAATATACCTTTTTACATAGCTGTGGGTACCCATGTACGCTCCCAGGCGGATAACCCCCGGCATGATTTTAAGCATGTTTCTGAACCGGAGAAACGGCTTGTCGGTGTACGGGTGAAAAAGATTGAAGATATCGATGGTTCGCTTGGTAAACTTCAGGTACCCTTTCTTATCCGCCGGATTCCACCGGTCAATCTCTTTAAGCACATCCTGCTCATTGCGCATATAGTCGAAGTGCTTCCCGTTGCTGTCAAAAATGCGGTAGAACGGGTCGAGGGGAGCTAGTTTGAAGTACTCTTCACGATTTTTTCCGGCTGCTTCAAATATCTCATCAAAGATGTAAGGAGCGGTAATTACCGTTGGGCCTCCATCAAATTTAAAACCATCTATCTCATATTGATAAGCCCTGCCGCCGGGTTTATCTCTTTTTTCAATGATTGTCACATCATGACCTTTTGCTGCCAGGCGAATGGCCGACGACAGCCCGCCAAAGCCGCTGCCGATCACTACAACTTTTTTTCGCTTTTCCATCCGTCAGTAGTTCAGCCTGATTTGGAGGACGCTGGTGTCGGAGTTGAGCGTAAACTGCGTTTCAGAGAATCGCGGCGGACCAAACCGCCCCCGTGCGTTATTGGAAAAACCGTATCCCTCTCTCGGCACGCCAAGGAAATTGGTATCCAGCTTCATATTCTCATTTTCATCATGAACAACGGCCAGACCATAGGTTCCGTGGGGAATATCCTCAAGCCTGATTTCCTTCAGTTCTGCAGTTATGGGCACAATCTCGGACCTGAACGCTTTCTCCCAGTCATCCGGAAAACCGTCATCATCCGAAAAGAGAGAAATCAGGATTACTCCATCATGATTATTAAGCGTTTCCAGTTGAATAATGATGGTTCCGGTATCCGGCAGAATCGGTTCCTCCGCAGGCTGAGCGGTGCAATAAAATGCCGGCAAAAGAAAAAACAGAAGCAGTTGTGTCATCGTAGTTTGAGTTTTAAGATCAGTGTCGCCTTTGTACGGTACTTCTGTTTATATACAAACTCAGCACAAGTTTCTATGTATCGGCTCTATAAATAGCAAAGCAATCCCTCTTATATGCATGATAATTAAGTACTAACTGTGCTTGTAGCGAAGAAAGTTCCTGTTAAAATGAAATAGCCGCAGATTTGCCAGAAAACAACGCCTTCTCGGATCTCCTGACCATAGATTATCGTCTGCTGATACCAAATGAGCTGTTTTGCAACAGTTTGTCTGTTTCAGCACTGCTATAGTTCGGGTCGAGCTGAACATCAAAATGCCATTTTCCTTCGGTAAACAGTACCGTAAG
>PXDL01000118.1 GCA_003566395.1 Balneolia bacterium
GTTTTTCATCGGCTTCGGTGCGATGATGGTAAATCTCCATACGCATCTCTGTGCCGGTCGGCGGCAGGGCCGACAGGGTGTTACCGCTTACCCCGGCCATATAGCCCACGCCTCCACATTCTATAACCACGTGTCCGGCATGTTTTTCAGTGAGTACTCCTTTCAGATAAGCTATCATCTACATGTATCAGGTGTAAGATCGGTTTTTATTTTTTTACCCGCTCCGGATTACCGGCGATAAAATCTCCCCAGGCTGAACGGCCCCGGCCCTGCCTGCTCAGGGGCTGCACAGACGAAGGGTCTTCCCGCCGCACGGCATGGCACCAGGCAACAGCCAGCGCATCGGTTGCGTCGTTTGAAAGTGAAGTGGCATCGAGGTTCAGCAGCTTGCCCAGCATATAGGCAACCTGTTCTTTGGCAGCATTCCCGTTTCCGGTTATCGACTTCTTCACCGCTTTGGGGTAATATTCGGAAACCGGCAGGCCGTTGGAAGTAACCGCGAGAATACATGCTGCCTGAGCACGGCCCAGCTTCAGCATAGCCAGCGGATCCTTCCCGTAAACGGGTGTCTCTATGGCGCATAAATCCGGGTTGAATTTTGCGATCAGCGCATCTATCTCCTGGTAAAGATAATTGAGCCGCCGGGCATGGTCGTCGAACTGCTCCGCCCTCAGCACGCCCAAATCAAGGGCTTCAAAACTGTTACCGCACTGTTTAAGCACAGCATACCCGGTACGTCGCGAGCCGGGGTCAATACCCAGTATGATGTGCTTTTCCATAGATTAACAAGTCCTCCGGTCAGCCCTCATGTTTTTTAGCATGAAGGTCAAAAAGATCCTGCATCAGCTCTTCGCTGATTCCGTTGGTCACAAACCCGCCGTCGTGGAATAAATTCTGCATGGTCACTTTACGGGTGAGATCTGAAAAGAGCGTAACGCAATAATCGGCGCAGTCGTCGGCCGTGGGATTGCCCAAAGGCGACATTTTCTCCGCGAAGGTGAACATGCCGTCAAAACCTTTTATCCCCGAACCCGCTGACGTAATGGTCGGTGCCTGTGACACGGTATTGACCCGGATTCCCCGTTCCCCAAGCCGGGAGCCGTAATTCCGTGCGATACTTTCAAGCAGCGCTTTGGCGTCGTTCATATCTGAATATTTGGAAAAAATACGCTGCGCCCCGATATACGTCAGCGCCAGAATACTCGCTCCGTCGTTGAGTGTTCCGGTGGCATTGGCATAGTGGATCACTTTGTGAAGAGAAATCGCAGAAATATCAAGGGTCTGCTGAAAGAAGGTGTAATTGAGGTCTTCGTAGGGTTTGGATTTGCGGACGTTGGGAGACATTCCGATGGCATGAAGAATAAAATCGAGCTGTCCGACCTGTTCTTTGACGTCGAGCATAAGCTTTTCCACTTCGTCTTCTTTAGACACATCACATGGAATAACCGGAGCGCCCGTTTTCTCGGAGAGTTCTTTAAGACTCCCGAGCCGGAGTGCCACCGGAGCATTAGACAAAGCAAATGAAGCGCCTTCCCTGTGGCAGGCAAGAGCTACACGCCATGCTATGCTACGATCATCAAGTGCACCGAAAATAAGCCCTTTCTTGCCTTTAAGCAGGCCGAATCCTTCCGTATAGTTCATTTTAAAATCCTGTTATTATAACTTGCTGGTTCAGTTGGCACACGCGGCCGGTTCGTTTAAAAAAAGGAATATACGTAATTCGCAAGAGGCCTCACACCTGGAAAGCGAGGCGAGCAAAAGCCCTGATTATTTGATATTGAGTTCATCGATAATAATCTGTATTTTTCGTGACTTTGCAATTATCGAAGAATTCCAAGTGTTTGAATCATGTTTGATGATCTTTCGTCCAAACTTCAGTCTACATTCAAGTCTTTAAGCGGTCAGTCCAAGATTACGGAGCTGAACATCGCCGAGGCTGTGCGTGAGATTCGCCGTGCCCTTCTCGACGCTGATGTAAATTATGAAGTGGCCCGCGAGTTTACTAAAAAAATTAAGGATGAAGCGCTCGAGTCTAATGTACTTACCAGCGTTTCCCCCGGGCAGCAATTTACCAAGATTGTCTATGACGAACTGACCGGAATTCTCGGGCAGGAACGGAAAGAGATACATTTTGCGAGCAACCCGCCTACCGTAATTCTGATTGCCGGGCTTCAGGGCTCCGGGAAAACGACCTTTACAGGTAAGCTCGGGAAATATCTGAAAAGCCAGGGACGCAACCCTGTGCTTGCAGCCGCCGATGTGTATCGTCCGGCCGCCATCGAGCAGCTTAAAACCCTTGCTGCGCAGATAGATATGCCGGTTTACTCAATTGAAGAAAAAGATGCGGTTCGCACCGCCACCGAAGCCCTCGATTATGCGCGTAAAAACGCTCATGATGTGCTTATTATCGATACGGCAGGCCGCCTGCACGTAGATGAAAAGATGATGAAGGAAGTATCCGAGATCAAGAGAGTGGTAAACCCCCACGAAATTTTATTCGTTGTGGACGCCATGACCGGTCAAGATGCGGTAAACACGGCACGGGAATTTGACGCCACGATCGATTTTGACGGTGTAGTGCTCACCAAACTTGACGGAGATACCCGGGGCGGAGCCGCCCTTTCCATCCGGAATGTGGTTCAGAAGCCGATCAAGTTTATTAGTATGGGCGAAAAGCTGGATGCTCTTACTCCCTTCTACCCTGAACGAATGGCGCAACGCATTCTGGGTATGGGTGATGTGGTTTCCCTTGTGGAAAAGGCCCAGCAGGAGTTTGATCAGGAGGAAGCCCATAAGCTTCAAAAGAAAATCAAAAGCGACAGTTTCGATTTAGAAGACTTCTTCGCACAGATTCAACAAATCAAGAAAATGGGGTCGCTGCAGGATATCGCCGGAATGATACCGGGTGTAAGCCAGCAGATGAAAGACACCGAAATCAGCGATGATGCGCTCCAGCCAATTGAAGCCATCATCAGTTCCATGACGCCCGATGAACGTCAGAATCCTAATATTTTGAATGCCGGGCGTAAACGCCGGATTGCTAAAGGGTCAGGTACTTCGGTTCGCGCCGTTAACGACCTGCTCAAGCAGTTCCAGCAAATGAAGAAAATGATGAAGACCATGACCAAAATGAGCCGGATGGGGCGGGCTATGCAAGGCCTGAAAAATCTGACCGGACGCATGTAACAGGTTTTGTATGATCATTTTTCAAACTCATAATATTTAACACAAAAAACGAAAGTAACTCTTAAAGGAGACCCATTTTGGTAAGACTCAGATTACAACGCCACGGCAGAAAAAAGTCGCCCTACTATCATATAGTAGCAGCCGACAGCCGTAAGAAAAGAGACGGCCGAATCATAGAAGACCTTGGCCGTTTTAATCCGCTTTCCACCCCTATTTTTGTAAAGGTTGATGCCGAACGTGTGATCTACTGGATCAAGACCGGTGCACAACCTTCCGATACGGTTAGAAGCATCCTCAAAAAAGAAGGCATCTTCTACCGCATGCACCTGGAGCGCTGGAATAAGTCGCCCGAGGAGATCGAAGAAGCGCTGACCAAGTGGAAAGAAGAGCGCGATTCTAAAACTGAAAAAGTACTCACCAGCAAAGAAGCCAAAAAGCAGGCCCTGAAAGCCGAGCAGGAAGCTTATGAGCTCGAAAAGAAAAAGCTGGCTGAAGAAGCAGCTAAAAAAGCTGAAGAAGATCGTATAGCTAAAGAAAAAGCCGAGGCTGAAGCCAAAGCTGCTGCCGAAGCGGAAGCTAAAGAGAAAGAAAAAGAAGCTAAAGCTGAGAAAGAAGCGGCTAAAGAAGAAGCTTCCGAAGCCAAAGCTGATGAGAAGCCTGAAGCAAAAGCCGACGCTAAATCAGAAGAAAAAGCTGATAAGCCTAAAGAAGAGGCTAAAGCAGAAGACAAGGCTGAGGAAAAAACCAAAGCCAAAGCCGACGCCAAGCCCGAAGAGAAAGCTGAGGAGCCTAAAAAAGAGGCCAAAGCTGAAAAGAAGGCTGAAGCTACAGAAGAGGCGAAAGCCGAAGCTGATAAACCTGCTGAGAAGAAGAAGGAAGACAAGTAATCTTACTTCTTCCGGAAGCTGTTAATCCGGGCCTTTGATCACACATATCACTTATGTTTGAAACAGGAACTATCAAAAAGGCCCACGGAATAAAGGGTGAAGTTGTTTACTTACACGAATCTGATCACCCTCTTTCCGAAAACCAGCTTCTCATGGTCAGGCAGCGAAACGGAGATATCGGCATGTACAGAATCAGCCGTATCCGTAAAGCCGGACCCCACACAGATTCGTCGTTCTTTGTTTTATTTTCAGGTATCGACAACCGCTCTCAGGCCGAGGAACTGAAAGGCTTGCGCGTATTTTCTTCCACACCCCCTCCGGAGCCCGATCAAACGAACACCCCGGATTTGGATGTGTTTGACTGCGTCTCCTTCAGCATCACCGATCTTGAGAACGGAATTTCGGGAATCGTAACCGATGTAATCGAAAACCCCGCACATCCGCTCATCGAAGCCGGCATTAATGAATTGTCTGTTTTGATTCCGAATGCCGAGGCTTACATCGTGCATATAGATTTCGAAAAACGGCATATTGAAGCCCGGAATTTGCATATCCTAACCGAATTCGCCGAACAGGAGCTGAAAAACTGATGTCGGTTTCTCTTCGCATTGATATTCTTTCGGTTGTGCCCGATATGCTTCACAGCCCGCTGAATCACAGTATCATCCACAATGCCCGCGAAAAAGGACTTGTTGACATTCAGGTGCATAACCTGCGGGATTACTCAACGGA
>PXDL01000553.1 GCA_003566395.1 Balneolia bacterium
GAAGCGTATGTATTCTTAACTGATGAGTTTGACCACGTAGCAGAAGACAGCTTCCAGTCTAACTTTGATGTTGCAAATGCGACACCTGAAGTAGTTGCATCATCAATTAGCATTAACGGAGGATCAGACATTGTACTCGAGAATGCCCTTGCAACAACTAGTGGTTTTACTTTGGATGTCACGGTAACATCAGACAATAGTTGTGTAGCTGTTAATAGTAGTGGTGTTTCTCTCGGTGCTGGTAGTGAATTTGCCGATATTGTCACAGCGCTCTATCCTGAATCTGTAGGAACAAGTACTTGTGATGGTTCAGCTGTAGCATTTGATGCAAACAATTGCTACACCTCAGGAGCAGCAAGTCAGTGGGACTTCTCTTGTACTAAAGATGTAAGTAGTTGTACTGACGCTGGTCTTAATACTACTGATGAATCAGTTACATACAATTGTACTTTCTCGGTTTGGAGTAACGCCTCACCAACTGATGGCTCTAATGATACGGAAGTACAGTTATTTAATCAGTCATGGTTTGCTTCAGTAAGTGTTATTGATAATGCTGGCGCAACTAGTACCTTCACTGAAGGTGATACTGGTGTTGATGTGCTAAGTTTCCTTGCCTTTGACCTTGGTACCGGGGCTATCCCATACGGTACACTTGAGCCTGAAGAGGATACTGGTAATCTGATTGCTACAACAACGATTTTGGCAACTGGTAACACTGGCATCAACCAAGATCTTTCAGGTAGTAGCATGTGTCCAGATTTCAACCCGGCCACAGTAGATGACGCTAATCTTTGGGGCTGCTCGAACGATCCAAGCAATACCATACAATCTTCATTCCAACAATTTGGATTCACTAATACAACTGCCTACGGCTCTGGAACAGCACTAGTACCAGGATCAACCGTCGAAGCTGTATTGAATGTACCAAAGCCGACCACTATAGCGACTGCAACTGACGATGATATTTACTGGGGTATTGCAGTCCCCGAAGACATCACCTTAGCTGGTAATTACACCGGACAAAACTCATTTGAGGTTATTCTATCAGATGCAAATAATTGGTAAAAAAAATACGACACTAATTACAAGCAAATATGTAACAATGACCATCGTTATCCAGCGATGGTCATTGCTTTATGGGTAAAAATTGTCGATAATAGAGTTTAATAGTCGCGTGTTTTGCATGTCACATAGATACCGTACATCCTTATTTGCCTGTGTTTTCTTATTGCTTTTTACCGGTGCAGAAGTCGCTCATGCGGGGTTTGGTATTACTCCACCGTACGTTCGAAATAGTAGCCTGACTCGTAATTCTGTGTATGAACAGGAGGTTATTATGGTTCGCGGTAATCCAGATACTGAACTTGTAGCTACGGTTACTGTGGACGCACCTGAAGTCGAATCGTGGATTGAAGTCCTTGAGGGGACTGAGATATTACTCCCGCGCGGTGAAAATCGTATACCAATGACGGTCCGTGTTACCGTGCCGTCTGACGCTGAATTTACTGATTATAGTGGTCGTATTCGCATACGTACCCAGCCTTCTGATGAGCAAGTTCAGGAAGGAGCGGTCAGTATCACCCTAGGCGCTCAGGTAAGTATCAATCTAACTGTCATTGATCGTATTATAGAAGAGTTTCGCATACGACGTGTTCAGCTGCCAGAATTAAACGCAGGCCGCCAGATTGGGTGGCTATATTTTCCTGGTCGTATAGCTTTTGACATGCGCGTTGAAAATACTGGTAACGTTGATTTTGCACCAACCAGGGTGACCTTCGATATCTACGATGTCCGTGGTGAGGCATTGCTTGAACAAACAGAGAACCTTGGTCGTATACGAAAAGTTGCGCCATACGCGACAGAAAATGTGATCGCACAAGTACCAACACGGTTACCGCCCGGTAACTATCGTGCACGCTATAATATATATAATAAAGATGAAATAAATCATAGTGGTGAACTCAATATGATCATTCGTGAGTACGGGACTGTGCAAGCAGCTGGCTTTGGGCTCCGAGGACTTTCTACCCCGCACTTGATTTCAGTAATGTTACCAATCCTCGGGATTTTAATAGTGGTGATGTATACTGGGTATCATTTATACTACAAGCGTAACTATCGCCGAAAGAGGTATGTGTAGGTCAACCATTCAATACAGTCTTTTTCTGGCACTCATGGCTACTTTGCTAAGTGCTGATGCGGTACCAGCGGCCGCCCAACCTATGCGTATTGCTACTACAACTTTGAGTATTGGTATTTGTGGGAATGGTATCGTTGAACCGGGTCAGGACTGTGATGTACCAGGTGAAACCGGTGAGTACAGTACTACAATTGCGGGCCGACAGTGCACACCACAATGTACATGGGGACCGTACTGTGGAGACGGTATTCTCCAGACACAGTTTGGTGAGGAATGCGATGACGGGACAAATACAGACGACGGCTTTTGTAGTGCTGACTGTCAGCTTATACCAGCCGGTGCTGGTGGAGGTGGTGGTGGTGGAGGTGGTGGTGCCGGTCGCACTGGAGGTGGCCAAGTTGAGCTCGGTGAAACTCAAGTAAATATTTCAGGTCGGGCATATCCAAATAGTACTATAAATATACTTCTTGATACCGAGAACATCGGAACCGTTCGAACCAATAACATGGGCGAATTCGAATTTTTGGCAGGCGCTTCTCCGGGTACAGCTACTCTCGGTGTATGGGCAGAAGATAATCAGGGAACTCGATCGGTTACTTTTAATACAACATTTGACGTAACTCAAGCAGCTATCACAAATATCAACAACGTATTACTACCACCAACCTTACGATTATCAGCGCAGGAAGTTGATCCTGGTGATGTGGTAACGCTGAGTGGGCAGTCAATTCCAAATGCTCAAGTTGAGATTGAGGTACGACCAGCGGGTAGTACTTTTGAGACTACTTCAGGCAGTAACGGTAACTGGGAATTTGCGCTTGATACGATGCAGATATCAATTGCCGAGCATACTATTCGTGCCCGTACTTTGACGGGCACGCCGCCACTGACAACCAATAGTGCGTTTAGTCGTTCGTTACAACTGTTCGTTGGTGTGGATGGACAGCCGACCAGTAATGCTGATCTCAATAGAGATGGTCGAGTTAATCTTGTTGATTTTTCAATACTCATATTCTGGTGGGGGACTGACGGAGGCGACTCTGATCCGCCAGCCGACATTAATGGCGATGGTATCGTTAATCTCGCCGATTTCTCGATATTGCTCTTTAATTGGACCGGTTAATGTACGCAGATTGGCTAGATTTGTGTATAAGCAACCAAATGTATTTGACTAGTGCGTTATACTAAAAATGTACGATTAAGGAGGTAATCGTATTAGTATTACTGCCCAGCCCTACTTTTTGGTCGGGTACACGTAGTAAAGATTTTGTACTTGCTCAAAAAGTAGGGCTGGGGACACTTCAGCCGGGTGTTACTTTTTCGTACGTCTGTGGTTTGTGCCAACTGGTTGTGGAGACACGTTGGTGCTCTGTCTGTCACTATGAACAGATAACTATGGACTAATACAACGTAAGAGCATTATGAGTTACGCATTCAACTCGAATGTTGTGCTCAAAACAGTGTCGATGTTGGTAGCACTTAGTTTTGTAGTGCTATCGCTTGGATTGCCGATTTGGCAATTTGCGCAAGCAGCCAATGTCATTGAGTTTAGTAACACGTTGTCTGATTCTGCGCCTGGTGTGGGAGTTGATCATGTCATCGAGTTTACTACTCAGAGCGGTATGGCTGCAGAAGGCACTATCACTATCACCTTAGCTGATTTTGGTGATGTGGCTAGTATAACGAGCGCTGATGTGGAAGTGTTGGTGAATGGGACGGATGAGACCAGCAACTTTACACTGACCGCTGCAGCCGAAGAACTTGCGTTTGAAGCTGATGCTTCATTCTCACTGGCAGCTAATGACACAGTTGTCATTACTATAGGAGAAGCAACTGGAGGATCAAATCAGATTACCAATCCATCGACGACCGGATCGTTCCCGATCCAAGTTGATGTAGATGGTGTCGACTCGGGTGAAACCAGAGTCGCTATCGTTGATGCGGTGGAGGTGACTGCTACAGTAGACACAGTCTTCACGTTCACTGTTTCTGGTGTTGCCGCTGGTGACGTTAATGGGGACACCATCTCTGGTGAGACCACAGCGACCGCAGTGTCGTTTGGTGCTCTGGAAGCCGGGCAAGCGAGCACCACTGCCCAAGACCTGAGCGTTGAGACTAACGCCGCTAATGGGTTTGCGGTGACGGTACAGACGGATGGTCCGTTACAATCTGTGCCCGGTAATACGATAGCCAGCTTCATCGATGGGGCTGATACAGAAACACCGTCTGCTTGGACAAATCCTGGTGGTACACTCGGTGATTCCAATACGTGGGGACACTGGGGTCTGACTACTGAAGATGGTGACCTGGGCTTTGGCACTAGTAACTATGTTGCAATCACCACTGATCCAGTCGTCGTCTTCGAACACGACGGACCTGCTGATGGTAGTACTGCCGACATTGGTTCGACACGAGTTGGGTACAAGATCGAAGTCTCTGCGCTTCAGCCGGCCGGAGAATACACGACGACCTTGACCTACATCGCAACTCCTGTCTTCTAGAGGACACGATCAAAACATTTGACACAGTTTTGTTGCACAGAAAAAGCCCTATCTCCCACCACGAGAAGGGTTTTTTCAATGAGCAAAGGAGTGCCAGCGACTATTGCGAATTGATGTCCCAATCTTCGCTTGCCTGCGAAGATTGCTGGACGCAATGAGATA
>PXDL01000476.1 GCA_003566395.1 Balneolia bacterium
AAAATTTTTAAATATTATTAAACATTAATATATTCATATGATTTAACTTTGATTTTAAAATTTAGACAAGTATTAATTTGCTATCGTTTTGAAGCAATGAGCAAAAAGGGGACTCATTAAAGCTCTTTATTAATTAGGGTTCAATTTTTGTATTGTGCAGAAAATGAAAAGAGTTTTGGTTTTGCCAAGCCTGCTATGAAGATGAACTTAACCCGGTCTGTCTGACACTATGTTTAGCTACAAAAGGGGACCTTTTCAATAACGAAGCCCGGTATGCCGACACCTCATACCTGTACAGGATAATCTAATATTCCTTTGAATTCTGATCGTTTAAAACGCCTTTTTAACCAAGCTCCAATTGGGATTGCTTTCTGTGAAATTTCCGATGAGAATGATCGGGGAATACCGGAAATGTATATCACGGAGATGAATCCCGCGTTCAGGAAATTGACCGGATTTGAGGCTTCCGGCGAAAAAATAAGCCTGCATACGGTTATGGGAGGTGTTGAGCCGTCAGACCTTATATGGGAAGAACTGTTAGAACAGGCTTTTAAAGGCTCTAACGACGCCACATTCGAATATTACCACATCGAGCGCATGAAGTGGTTTAATGTGGAAATTGCCGACCGGGAAAAAGCTGCGTTCACCATTTATCTCAGTGATATACACAAGCATAAATCGAAAGAGCAGTCCCTGAATTATCAGCAGTTACGCTCGGTACTGGATGCCAATCCCAACTACATCTTTGTAAAAGATACGGCCGGGCGGTACCTGCTATCCAACAAACGCTACGCCTCGTTTTATAACGAAACGCCGGAATCGATTATCGGTAAAACCGATTCAGACCTCGGCATTCTTCCTGACGATCTTGAAGCTTTTCAGAAAGATGACGCCGAAGTCATCAGCCGGATGAAAGAACGCCTTATTCCTGAACATAAAACAGTTACCGAAGACGGGCGTGTGATCTGGCATCAGACAATCAAAAAACCGTTCAGGCTCCCAGGGCGCGGCGATTGGGGCGTGATGGGAATTGTGGTGGATATCACTTCCCGGAAAGAAACCGAAATTGAGCTGTACCGACAAAAAGAGCAGTTTGAACTTGCCGTGAAAGGAAGTAACGACGGTATCTGGGACTGGGACATTATCCGGAACAAGCTCTATTTTTCCGCCCGCTGGAAAGAGCAGTTGGGATATGAGGAAAGTGAACTGGAAAGTAATTTCCGGACTTTTTGGAAACTTCTTCATGGGGAAGACCGCGAACATGTTGTTGCTTATGTTAAGCGCTATTTAAAAGGTGAAGCCCGTGACTACAACATGGAATTTCGCCTCAGAACAAACGATGGAAGCTACCGCTGGATAAACGCAAGGGGAGAAGCTCTCAGAGATGAAACCGGCAAACCCTACCGCATGGCCGGTTCACACACCGACATTACAGAACGCAAAGAAATACAGCTTGAGCAGGAACGAACCCGTAAAATGCTTGAGCAAACCAATACCGCTGCTCAGACAGGCGGTTGGGAGCTTGATCTTATCAATGATGAGCTATACTGGACCAACATCACCAAAAAAATTCATGAAGTCCCCGAAGATTACGTCCCGGATCTCAAGAAAGCACTTGGGTTTTATGTAGATGAAGACCTGAAAAGGCTCGAAAAGGACTTGAAGAAATTAAAACGTACCGGAAAGCCTATGAAAGGGGATTTTCGGATTCGTACAAAATCTTCAGCTCCGAAATGGGTCCGCGTCAACGCTGCGGCCGATTTTGACGGAAATACGTGTGTAAAATTGTATGGTTCGTTCCAGGATATTTCAGACATAAAAAATGCGGAGCAGGAGCTGCGCGAGAGTCAGCACAGCTATGCCACCCTGGTGAAAGCCATACCGGATGTTATTTTTGTGTTCACCGCTGACGGTATTTTTAAGAAGGTTCATGCAAGCAACTCCGGCATGCTTAGGGGAGAGGCCTCCCAAATTACCGGAAAATCTGTTCATGATGTCGTTGATCCCGAGATTGCAGCGCTTACCCTTGAGCATATTCAGAAAGTGGTGCGAAAAGGGGTGCCGGTAAAATTTGAATACAGCATAATGGCAGGTACGGATCATCAGTGGTTTGAGTGCCGCATGGTGAAAGTTCACGATAATGAAGTACTTGCTATCATCCGGGACATAACGGGCCGGAAATCCACCGAGACGGATTTATACCGGGTTAAAGGCTTCCTTCAAAAAACGAATGAAGTAGCGCGTGTAGGCGGTTGGGAGCTTGAAATACAGGAAAATAAGGTGAGCTGGACCGATATGGTGTTCGATATTTTCGGTGTCGATGAAAAAAGCTTTCACCTTAGCCTGGAGAGTGCTTTTTCCAGGTTTACGGAGGAAAGCCGGGAACGACTTCAACATGCCTTCGACGCAGCCATCGAGCATGGGCACAGCTTCGATCTTGAGCTTCAGATAGACCGGAACGACGGCAATCAGAGCTGGTGCAGGGTGATAGGCAACGTAGTAATGAAACGTGGAGTCTGCTCAAAACTGTACGGCATCATCCAGGATATCGACCAGCAGAAGCGCAATCAAATTGAACTAAATGAAGTGCGGCGGAAACTCGAGAGCGTGTTCTCCGAGATTACAGATATTGTATGGTCTGTGGATTACCCCGATCGCAATTTGCTGTTAATTACGCCCTCCATCAAGCAGCTGCTCGGGTACACGTCCGAGGAGTGGCAGCAGAATAAAAATCTCTGGATGGAAGTTGTTCACCCCGAAGATTATGACAGGGCGAAGAGCTTGCTCAAAGATATTGAGAAGAAACGATACTTCGAACAGGAATACCGCGTAGTTACCCGCAACGGAGAAACAAAATGGATTCGCAATAAAGGCAAACTCGTTTATGATGAAGACGGTGCGCCTTTACGCGTGGACGGCTACATCACAGATATTACTCCGGCCGTGCGGGCCAATGAAGAGATTTCCGGCTACTCGCGCATGCTGGAAATTTTGTTTGATATCGCCAATCGGTTTATCAACCCCGATCTCAACACCATCGAGGAGACCATCCAGAAATCACTCAAAAGGATAGGTGAGTTTGTTGAGGCGGATCGCGTATATGTGTTCCACTACGATTTTGTGGCTAATACTGCAAACTACAAATATGAATGGTGTGCTGAAGGCATCACCCCTCAAATAGATGTACTGAGCACCATTCCAATGGACGGCTCAAGCAGTTTTGTGGAGTTCCATAAAAAAGGTACTGCATTTTATGAGCCTAATGTGGATTTGATTGAAGACGCGAAATTGCGGGAACTGTTTAAATCTCAGGACATCAAAAGTGTCATCACCCTGCCGATGTTTGATGACAACCGACTCATTGGATTCGTGGGCTTTGATGCGGTAAGTGACTATCAGGAATATCAGTTTAAAGAAATTTCGCTGCTTAATATTTTCGCAAATCTGTTGGTAAATATTGAACAGCGCGTCTCGCTTGATCACAGGCTGAATGTAGCCAAAGAGCGGGCCGAAACGGCGAACAAAGCCAAGTCGCTTTTCTTGGCCAATATGAGCCATGAAATTCGTACACCGCTCAACGGGGTGATCGGCTTTAATCAGCTTCTTGCCGATACCGATCTGGATGATATTCAGCGGCAATACCTCGAAAATGCCGCTATGTCGGCCGGCACGCTGCTGAATATCATCAACGACATTCTCGACTTTTCCAAGATTGAAGCCGGCAAACTCGAACTTGATTTTGTAGAATCGGATATTGAGAAACTGCTGACCGAAAGTGTAAATATCATCAAATATCAGGCGGCGAGGGTAGGGCTTGAGCTGATACTCAATATTCAGCCCGATATGCCGCGCCGCGCCGTGGTGGATCCGGTAAGGTTAAAACAAATTTTGGTGAATCTTCTCAGTAACGCCGTAAAATTTACGGAGCAGGGTGAAGTGGAGCTAAGCGTACGTACCGGGTTAACTGAAGACGGCAGTTACCGGTATTTGTTCGAAATTCGTGATACCGGTATCGGTATTAGTCTGGAAAAACAGAAACCGCTTTTTCAGGCATTTATGCAGGCAGATAACTCTACAACCCGGAAGTTTGGTGGAACCGGCCTCGGGCTTATTATTTCAAATCTGCTTGCACGGAAAATGGGCGGGCGGGTCGATTTTGAAAGTGAGCCCGGGGTGGGAAGCCGCTTCTTCTTCTCCATTGTGGCGGACCCGGTGAAAGAGAGCGTACTTCGGCCCGTGCTTCCGCTATCGGCAGATAAAGCGCTGGTGGCTGTAAGTAATGAGTCGCTGGCCGCATCAATCACCAATACGCTGGAATACCTCGGCCTCGAGGTTGATCAGGTTTTCTGGGCCGATGAGTTAAAAGAAAAAGTCTCCGTATGGAAACCAAACGACTTCATTCTGCTGGATTATGGTTTTTCAGGATTGATGCTTTCCGAGTTGAAAGACCTTATCGATGAGCGTCAACACCTGAATAACAGCCTCATTTTACTTCATGACGTGCTTAATGAAAATGAGATGCAGGCCGAGTGCAAAGAGTGCCGTATCGCCAATACATTGGCCAAGCCGGTAAACCGCAAAGATTTGATCAGCCGGCTCAAACTTTTATCCGGCAGAAAGCCGAACGGACGACTTCCGGCTTCCACCCGTACGCGTCAGTTCAGCGATATTAAACTGGAGATAGATGGAGAACAACCCGTAATTCTGGTGGCCGAGGATGTGGAGATGAATATGAAGCTGATCCGTATCATGCTTGAAAATATGGTGCCCGGAGCCCGTATTCGTTCTGCCGTTAACG
>PXDL01000423.1 GCA_003566395.1 Balneolia bacterium
CTGTGATACGTTTTTGACATCCTAACGAGCATACTTCGCGATGGCTCGCTCCTACCCTCTTCCAGATCTGATAGTCTTTCGATTGCAGTTTTGCCATAAGCAGCTTTTAAACTCAACTTTAAAACAGCTTCTTCTAAGCCTAACCCTGCTGATTCACGAGCCCATATTAAAATATCAGGATTTACTTTTGGCATCTTATCTAATTATTGCTCAGTACTTAAAATTTGATCTACTTGTTGAGTAATCTACCCACTTATACCTTTATTGTAAATAAACCTAATAATAGTAGATGTCAAAATTTTTAATTTTTTTTGTAATAGAACCACACCATCACCCCGCAAAGAACATCAGAAACCCGCTTCACAGAGCCTGCTTGAAAAAAGCCTTCTACTCCTCAGTTTAGTTCAGTTCGGCCGTGGCAGCTATGTCCTGGAGCTTGCGCAGATTGTCTTCCATTTGCAGGGCCTCGATCATCTCATCGATGTTCCCTTTCATGAATTCATCCAGATTGTACAGCGTCATGTTGATGCGGTGATCGGTAATGCGGCCTTGTGGATAGTTATAAGTACGGATTTTAGCGCTGCGATCACCCGTTGACACCTGGTCTTTCCGGTTCGCATCACGTTCGGCGCGCTTGGCTTCCAGCTCGGCTTCGTACAGCTTGGTCCGCAGCATTACCATAGCTTTATCGCGGTTTTTATGTTGTGAACGCTCTTCCTGACAGCCCACCACAATTCCGGAAGGTTTGTGCCTGATGCGCACCGCAGAATCTGTGGTGTTTACGTGCTGCCCGCCCGCCCCCGACGCCCGGAAAGCCTCAAACTCAAGGTCGGCCGGATTGATTTTAATATCTACTTCGTCCGCTTCGGGCAAAACGGCTACCGTGGCTGCCGAGGTGTGAACGCGTCCCTGCGTTTCGGTTTCGGGTACCCGCTGCACCCGGTGAACTCCGCTCTCCCACTTCATACTTGCAAATATGTCGTTGCCCCTCACCATAAAAACAACCTCCTTGAACCCGCCTTTTGAAGATCCCGACAAGTCCATTACCTCAACTTTCCATCCTTTTGAATCGGCGAAGCGTCTGTACATATCGAAAAGATCGCCTGCAAAAATGGCGGCTTCATCCCCTCCGGTACCTGCGCGGATTTCAACAATGGCGTTTCTGCTGTCCTCCGGATCGCGGGGTATCAGCATCATCTTGATTTTTTTTTCGAGCTCCGCGAGCGTATTCTCCAGTTCGGCGAGTTCTTCTTTAGCCATGTCAAGCATTTCGCCTTCGTCCTCAGCATCAATAAGTTCTCTGGCACCCTCAATCTCCTCTCCGGTTTTCCGCCACTGCTCATAAAGCCCTATTATCTCTTTCAGGTCGCTGTGTTCCTTGCTCATAGACGCAAATTTCTTTTGATTGCTGTATGCGTCCGGATCGCTGAGTGCCGTGGTGAGTTCGTGATATCTGGATTTAAGCTGTTCTAACTTGTGTTCAATATTCATAGTTGGAAATTCTGTCCGCGAGGGGTTTTAAACCTATTTTCATCCGCAAAATGCGTGATTTCATTACTTAAATGGCACCGATGTATGTATCTTTGTAAAATACGAAATTTAACCGTTCCTGAATCAATTTACTGAATTATGAGCACCTCTTTTGAACTGCCCGCCTCCTTTCGTCTTGGCTTTATCGGAGGCGGCCAACTCGCCCGGATGTCGGCCATGCAGGCCTTCCGGTTCGGTATTGAGGTCGGCGCCGTCTGCTCTGAATCGGGCAGTGACCCCATGGAAAAAGTGACGCCTACTATTTTTCGGGGTGATGTATCCGATTACGATACGCTGATGAAACTGGCCGAATGGGCCAATGTCATCACCCTTGAAAACGAGTTTCTGGATGCCGACGTACTTGCAAAAGTGGAACAGGATTCCGGAACGCCGGTTTTCCCTTCGCCCGAAACCTTCAGACTAATTGAAAACAAACGGATAGAAAAAGAGACCTTCCGAAATGCCGGTATTCCAGTGGCTCCCTTTCGTGTAGTGAAGTCGGAAGAAGAGCTTCCTAAAACCGGAATGCAGCTCGGCTGGCCCTATATGTTGAAATCTTCTAAAGGCGGATACGACGGATACGGAAATAAAAAAGTTTCTAATTTTGCGCAGGCCGAAGCCGGATTCAGGGCGCTTGGCGGAACCGAAGGCCGGGAGGTAATTGCCGAGAAAAACGTGTCTTTCACCCGGGAACTCGCTGTAATGGTAGCCCGCAACGAGCAAGGAACCGTTACCTATCCCTGCTGTGAAACCATTCAGGAAAACCATATCTGTACGCGGGTAATCGTTCCGGCTCCCGTTAACAGGAGTATTCGTGATACATGCGAATCTCTGGCCCGGAAGGCCGCCGAAGCGATAAACGGAAAAGGACTTTTCGGGTTTGAGTTTTTCCTCACCGAAGATGATGAACTCCTGCTCAATGAATCCGCTCCGCGGCCGCATAACTCTGGTCATTTTTCGATTGAAGCCTGTTCGGTATCCCAGTTTGAAAACCATGTACGAGCCGTTTGCGGACTTCCGCCGGTTCAACCGACCATGCGCTTCAATGCTGCGGTAATGGTGAATCTGCTCGGCAAATCTTCCGGTGATGCCGTGCTTAAGCTTCCCGACTACGGGCAAAACGACGAAGAAATTCATGTTCACGCTTACGGCAAAACCACCGCCCGGCCCGGACGAAAAATGGGCCACCTTACCGTTCTCGGCAACAATCCCGATACCGTGCTTAAGCGGGCACTTCAAGCCGAATCAGACACCCGCATTTGATTGACTTTTTACTAAAATCTAACATGCGGCCGGAAACGTTTTTCCGATAACGACCGCATCACCCTGAAATAAAATGAGATGATATGGCATCAAGCGACACCCCTCTTGTAGGCATTGTGATGGGAAGCGATTCGGACTGGCCGGTTATGAAAGCCGCGCAGGACATTTGTGATGAGTTCGGCATCCCGTGCGAATCACGCGTGGTATCGGCCCATCGCACGCCCGATGTAATGGCTGCGTACGGCAAAGAAGCCGTAAAAAACGGACTTAAAGTCATTATTGCCGGGGCCGGCGGAGCAGCTCATCTTCCCGGTATGATGGCATCCTACACCACCCTTCCGGTCATCGGCGTTCCGGTGGAATCCCGAAGCCTGAAAGGAATCGACAGCCTGCTTTCCATCGTTCAAATGCCCAAAGGGGTGCCCGTTGCCACGGTTGCCATCAACAATGCGGCAAATGCGGGCCTGCTGGCTGTGCGAATACTGGGCATCTCAGATCCCCGGCTTTCACAAAAACTGGACGACTGGCATGCGGACATGCACCGGGAAAGCATGGCCAAAAACGACCGGCTTCAGCAGAAGTAGCCCGCCTGATTTACTTGAAGTTTACGAACTGAAGCGGCACGTCCAGAGCGGAAGAACGAAGCTCGGCCATCGCCTGCTGCAGGTCGTCTATCTTTTTTCCGGTAACACGCACTTTATCGTCGTGGATAGAAGCCTGGACTTTAAGCTTGGTATCTTTTACGATCTTGATCATTTTTTTGGCCGTCTCCCGGTCGATGCCCTCTTTCAGCACGGCTTTCTGACGCAGTCCCCCGTGTGAGGTTCCCTCGGCTTCCTGAAACTCCACGCTCTTGGGGTCGAGCTTTCGCTTCACAAAGTTGGAGACAAGCATCTCCCGAACCGCTTTTAGCTTCATGCTGTCTTCCGTGGTGAAGGTGACCACTTTATCTTTTCGGTTGAAAGTGATTTCGGTTTTAGAATCCCGAAAATCGTAGCGGCTTCTGATTTCTTTTTCTGTATTATTGACGGCATTATCTGCTTCCTGCAGATCAATTTCGTTTACGGCGTCGAATGAGGGCATAAGGAACGATGTTTTAGATTTGGCGTATTGTGCGGAACATGAACTGCCGGGTTCGTACACGCGCCGTTTTCTTATTTATGATGCCAAATATACATCATAAGAGCGCTTCAATAAACCTGCAATTTTGCAGGTATTCTACGCCTGCATAAAACACAGGAGGACTACGGTTCTGCCAAACCTCCGACCTCAAGCTTCATAAACAAACTCACCAATGGATTCACTTACACACGTAGTGCTCGGCGCTGCAATCGGAGAAGGTATTCTCGGCAAACAGGCCGGAAAAAAAGCCATGCTTTGGGGAGCCCTTGCCGCCACAGCTCCGGACCTTGATGTGGCTGCCGGACTTTTTCTGAATGATATTGACAATGTGATTTTCCATCGCGGCATTACCCACTCTTTTTTCTTTATAATCCTCAGTTCGCCCCTCTACGGCTGGCTGATATCACGAATTCACCGCAAATCGGAAATCACCTTTCAGCAATGGACGCTGCTTGTTTTTATGACCCAGCTCACGCATACTCTGCTGGATAGTTTCACATCTTACGGTACACAGCTGCTGCTCCCATTCAGCAATACGGCCGTTGCTCTGAGCACCATTTCCGTTCTGGATCCGCTTTTTACGTTGCCTTTACTCGTGGCGGCGGGCCTGCTGCTGCTCAAGCCGTCGGGAAGCCCCGGACGCGCACGGATTAGCTTTATCGCCATTTTGTTGTCCTCGGCCTATCTCGGGGCTACGGTGGTGAATAAAATCCATACCGACGGGCAGTTTAGCCGGAATTTTGAGCAGCAAAACATCAGAGCCTCGGCGGTGGATATCAAGCCTACGCTTTTGAACAACCTGCTTTGGCGGGGAATCGCGCGGGTTGAAGAATCCGACAC
>PXDL01000436.1 GCA_003566395.1 Balneolia bacterium
ACATTATCTATAGACTGGTTGATGTAGTCGCTTTGGTCGGTTATAACTTTCAGCTGAAGATCGGTTCGTTCCAGATTCACCCGCTCTACTTCAGCATGCACACGCTCCGCAACCGCCACCGTATTGGCGCCGGTCTGTTTACGCAGACCCATTCTGATGGTCGGGCGATCATCGATCTCAACATAGCGGCCAATATCTTCATACCCGAAAGTGACGATAGCCACATCACCAACGCGAATAGGCGTGCCATCTACGGTGGAAACGATGGTGTTGCTTACTTCATCCACATCCTGATACTCGCCCAGTGTCCGCACATAAAGATCGCTGAGGCCCTCCTTGATGTTTCCGCCCGGCAGGTTTACATTTTCCCGGCCTATGGCATTTACAACATCATTAGCTGTTAGTTGGGCCGAGGTCAGCCGTTCCCGGATTAAATCCACATGGATTTCCCGATATACGCCTCCCCAGACATCAATGGCGCCGATACCTGGAATCTGCTCAAACCTTTTACCGATTTCCCGCTCAAGAATGCGGGTTAATTCGGAAAGTTCCCGTTCCGACTGCGCTCCAATTACAACAATGGGTGAATCATTGGGGTCGAATTTCCAAATACGGGGCGAATCGACCTCAGGAGGCAGGCTGCGTCGTACGCGGTCGAGCGCAGCGCGAATATCGTTGGTGGCTTCATCAAGATTGGTACCCTGGGCAAAATGGACGGTCACCCGGCTGTTACCTTCGCTTGAGTTGGAAGTAACGCGGTCGATATTGGGTACCCCGGCGATAGAATTCTCGATCTGATCGGTGATAATCAGCTCCATCTCTTCGGGGCCTACGTTATCATAATTCACCGCAATGGTGAGCTGGGGATATTCGATCGGCGGAAGCAAATCCACCGGGAGCATCCGAAAACCGATAATGCCGAGCGTAATCACGATGAGGTAGATCATCGTGGTTGCTATGGGCCGCTTAATTGACTTAGCCGATATGGACATGTGTTGGTGCTGAAATTAAGATTAATAGCGATTCAGACTTCATCCGGAGAGCCGTTTTGATCTGCCAGCTTCTGACGAATCATATCAAGAAGATCCCTGTTTTGAAGCTCTTGAAGCTCCATGATGCGATCCCAGGGGATTACCCGTACCCGCGCTTCCTCCCTGCCTGAAGCCAGCAGGTTCTGACCGATGGTAACAACAAGATCTCCGGGTTCAATGCCCGATACGCCCGATATCTGACGCCCCTGCGCTACAATAGTAATAGGGTGAAACGTAATGGAAACCGGACCGGTAATTGATCCGCGGTTTTCCCCGGAAATATCGATTTCCGAAAGACCGCCCCGATCGGCTATATATACTCCGCGGCGGCCGTCGTTAGGATTTGTGAATAAGGCATTATTAGGTATGAGCACGGCTTGCTCACTTTCGCCATACAAAATATCTACGGTCACAAACATCCCGGAACGAAGCAAACCGTCGGGATTGTCCAGCTCTATTTCTCCGTCTGCGGAATTCGTTACCGGATTCAGAAATGGAGAAATCCGAGAAAGTTCCGTCTGGATCACTTCACCCCCGAATGCATCGGAAGTAATATTGACGGTCTGCCCTGCGGCGACATAGGAAAGCATCCGTTCGGTAAGCGAAACCCGAATATTCATTCTGCGGGTATCACCCACTTCAAATAATCGGGTGCCCGTATTTACGAATTGGCCCACTTCAACCCTGCGAGTGCCCACATATCCGTAGGTAGGAGATTTGATGACGGTATTTTCAAGTTCATTTTTACGTTCTTCAACCACGGAAGCAGCCTGATCGCGCTGGGCGCGGGCGAGTTCAAGCGAGGCGTCGGCCGATTCCACTTCGGCCCGCAGCTGCTCGACTTCGAGTTCACTTTCCAGATTTCGCACGCTCAGGGCCTCCACCCTGTTTAACCGGGCCTCAAGACGATCTACATTGGCCTGAGCCTGACGCACCTGAGCTTCAGCAATTTGAAATCCCGACTCCGCCTGTCGTAAGCGCTCCGTAATTTCTCTGTCGCGAAGACGAACAAGCGGCTGACCTTCTGCAACCTGATCTCCGCTGTTCACATAAATCTCCTGAACGATAGATGAAATTTCAGGATAAATTTCTGTTTGATTACGCGCCCTCACCACTCCGGTAAGACGTTCTTCAAGAGGTAATGATCCGATGACGGTTTCCACAACTTCCACTGTCGGCGTGTAGCCTCTCCTGTCCCGTTGTTCTTCCTCTTCACTGCTACAAGCGATTAACGCTGATAAAAGAAAAAAAAGAGTTATTGATACGTATGCTGATTTCCTCACGTTTGGCTTCCGGAATGGGTTAAATTGCTTATCTATTTGTTGTAACAATGATTTTCACACCTTTTTAGTTTACCTATCCGTGTAAAAAAAAATTAACAGTCGGAAGTCCACTAAGGTCGATCTTAGAAAACCCGTCAACGATTCAATTTCCTGAAGGCAAAAAACATTCACCGCAACCCGGACATCCCTGAAATCTTTGGTATCCGGCCCCCGGTCAAAACTGAAAACAAAAAGCAGGCTTTCGTATGTGATGATTTCTTTTGTGATGATTTCTTTCTTTTGATAAGGCTGTTAATGGCAAATGACGGCCCCATTAAGCTTTTCAACCTTTAATATCGCTAATTCAAAGCGATATTCTCGTTGGATTTACATCAATTTGAGCGTTTTTCGTTTCCTGTCATAAATTTAACATTCAACTTTTGATGAATAATGCGCTATTTTTATCAGCGAAATTGTTTGACCTTTCGAAACTCTGATCTTATTCCAGGGACTTGTTAATCGAATCAGGAAAAGTTCGACATTTTGCTAAACCGTGCGCCATAAGCGAACGTTTTCTGCATAAAACCTGCTTATTTCTTTTCTGAAGGCTTTTTTAACTCAATGTTTAGGACTGTCTTCATCCACCAAAAAAAAACCTGTGTCTGCCCTTCCTGTTTGGCGAAGGTTTGATTAACACCGCCGAATTCCGAAGCAAGCTACCATGTCAATTCAATCCACCAAAAAATTATTTTTTTGATTTATGCCATCCATACATAAGACCCTCCGCAGCCGTCTGGTTGTGCCGGCCTTTCTTTCGGCCGGATTATTTTGTTCAGCCTGCCTGAGCGGAGGAGAAGAATCTGCTGAACCGCAAATTCCGGTAGTACCGGTTGCCGTTGAGCAGATTCCTCTCCCGACCGACGTTTACGGCCTCCCTGATCATCAATATTCCGTTACAGAACGAACTGTTCGCCGCGGTGAAACTCTTTCCACCATTTTATCGGCTCAGGGAGTGGGACACCGAACCATCCACGCCATAACGCAGGCTTCTTCCGACGTTTTTAATGTCAGGCGCATTAATGCCGGGCGAAGCATTCGTTTTTATGTTGATGAAGATGAAAACCGCCTGGATTACTTCGTTTACATGCCCGGCAATACCAGCTTCGTTGTTTTTGATCTTACCGGAGATGAGCCCCACGTGTACCGCGATCAGCGCGAGCAAAGCGTTGCCATACAACGTATTGAGGGCACCATAGAAGGCTCGCTCTACCTTTCGCTCATGGAACAAGGCGGAAGTCCGGCTCTGGTGAGTGCGCTGGCCCAGGTTTTTGCCTGGCAGGTCGATTTCTACCGAATCCAGCGCGGCGATAGCTACACGGTAGTGTATGAAGAATTTTTTATTGATGACGAACCCGCAGGAATCGGAAAGATCAAGGCGGCCTATTTTAATCATCGCGGCCGGGAGTACCACGGCATCTATTTTGAGCAGGGTGATAACCGGGGCACCTATTTCGACCTGGAAGGAAATTCACTCCAAAAAGCCTTCCTACGAGCTCCGCTGGACTATTCTCGAATCAGCTCACGCTTCACCAACCGTCGGTATCATCCGGTTCTGAGAAGGAACATGCCCCATCACGGCACCGATTACGCCGCCCCCGTAGGAACCCCTATTCGCGCCGTGGGCGACGGACAGATTGTACACTCGGGCTACGACCGCAACAACGGAAATTACATTCGGATACGCCACAACAGCGTCTATGAAACCGGATATCTTCACATGTCGCGTACAGCAAACGGCATGCGCAGAGGCGCTCAGGTTCGTCAGGGTGATGTCATCGGATATGTAGGGGCTACCGGTCTTGCCACCGGGCCTCATCTCTGTTTCCGCTTCTGGCAAAACGGCCGGCCGGTTGATCCCTACCGGGTGGAAATGCCGCCATCCGAACCGGTGGAAGAAGCTTATCTTGCGCTGTTTGAATCTGAGAAAACCCGTAAGCTTCACATGCTCTTTCCGGATACGGCCCCTCCTTCCCCTGCTTATCACCTCGCCGGTGGATCAACATCTTCGGTTACCGAACCCACCGTGTTGATTCAATAAAGTACCGTAAAGTACCGTCGCGATTTCCTTACATTTTAAAAGCCTTCATGCAAATCCCCACGGGACAGCATAAAGGCTTTTTTTCAGTCGGTTACAGGTTCTATTTGATCAGCATCATTTTCCGGCTGAGGACTTCCGCACCGGCTTCCAGCCTGTACATATAAATTCCGCTCGACAGGGAGGCCGCATCAAACTGCAGGGAATGTGTACCGGCACTCATAGTTTGCCTGGCCAGCACGGCAACCAGACGTCCCTCAAGCGTGTAAACTGCGAGCCGCACTTCCGAAGCATCCGGCAAGTCGAAGGAAATCAGGGTTGTGGGATTAAACGGGTTGGGATAATTCTGATGCAGGGCAACC
>PXDL01000227.1 GCA_003566395.1 Balneolia bacterium
AAAAAACTCCGGCTCTAAACTACTTCAGGGCACGGAACTTCGTAGTTTGGCCGGAACAATCCGTTCAATCCGCGTAATCCGCGGGATAAAAACATGCTGCCAACGGATACAGAAATAATCAGTTTATCCGGACCTTGATGTCAAGTAAAATGTAAGCTTCACAGCTTTAAATCCAGGTTTGCCTGCGTGTACTCTTTGAAGAATAGCGGCACGATTAATGCCGATATATAAAAGAGTCCCCCGATTATGGCAAAGCTTGTTGCGAAATTCATGTAGCTTTCCATAGTGCCGAGATGAATCATGATATTGTGCCAGTCGTGGGCTTCTTTGCCGAGATTGCCTATCAGCGGCAACTGACGCGCTTCAGCATCGCTTGCATAGCCCGCCACCGACATCCAGCTGAATCCGGCATAGGCCAGCGAAAGCTGCAAACCTTTCCAGTATCTGTTATACCAGCAAAACCCGACAAACAGCATAGGAAACATCACCTGATACAGCGAACCTCCGAGAATAGTCCAAAACCGGTTGCCTGAGATAGCGAAGATGCCATGACCCGCCTCATGGACCAGCAGATCAAAATGAAAAATCAGGAAATAGACAATGTTGTAAGGAAAAAAGTAATTGTAGCGTATCAGATGAAACACATTCTCGCTAAGCGCCAGGTAAATCTGATGCGATGAAAACCATACAAAGGGAAGCAGCAAAAGACTGCACCACCACTTTTTTAACAGTTCAAAAGCCATCCGTGAAAATAAAAAAAATAGCCTTTTCTCACCTGACACTTGTTGCGGTTTCAAATTTTCCGGAAACAGCGTTAATACCGCATATTCATGCGGTGACATTTACCGGAAAATCAGTTTCATTAGTGTTGTACACCTTCCGGCCCGATTGCTGTCCTGCGGGCTGGATTTCCGAATAATTTCCACCTAAATACCTGTTGCCATGAAGATCTTTAAGAATGAAACATCATCCACGGTTCACTTTATGTCATTTAATGAACCTCACGGAAGCAATCAATTCCACGCCGTATCGTCTGATCCCGGAAACGGACCAAAACCGGTCAACGAACTTGAATATGAGGAAGATGATCATATCTGCCTTAAATGTGATCCCGGTTTGAACTTCGTTATAGATACCGCTGAAGGCGTTTCTGCAACTTTAAAGCAGGTCAACACCGGCCACCCGCAGCACTCCGGCAAAGTATTGATTGTATTCGAAACCGCCTATGCTGCAGCAGCGTCATCAGGAGGGAATTCATCAAAGACAATTGATATCACCATCAGACAACCCGACACGATTTTTCCCTGACCGTCATAAGCCGGAGATATAAATTCAGAAAGGGCAAAACGGCTTGCACATTCCTGTTTTATTTCCGTTATGCCTCTAATTTTTTACTCAACAGCAGCATTCTTTGATTTATACAAAGTAATATCAACACTTAACCTGAAAAGAAGATCAGCATAATACCACATGGGATAATCAACAGGATTAGCTAAATTCACAGTGTTAATTCTTAAAGGCATATACCACATTTCAGGCGTGCAGGATGATGGGCGTGTATTCAGGTATGATCAAAATAGCTGTACAGCGTTTTTTTCTATCAACTCTGTTGATGGGAGCAGTACACTCTGTTTTACCCTCGTCCGAAGCCTCTTCAAGAACTGATGCCGGATTTCCGCTCATCACACAATACACCTCCTACGACTATGAGGCTCACGTTCAGAATTGGGGATTCGCCTTCGACGACAGGGGAAAACTGTATGTCGCAAATTTAGCCGGCCCGCTATTCTTCAACGGAACCCAATGGGAAACCTTAAGTATACCCAATCGGGTAACCGTTTCCATTCTTAAAGGCCCTGAAGGGAGAATATGGGTGGGAGGACATGGCGAGATTGGCTTTCTTTCCACAACTGTGAACGCATCAGGGCAACCGGGCCGTACCGAATACACAAGCCTCACACATCTTATAGACGAGGATATCCAGTTTGGTGAGGTTTGGGAGATTGCCGACGACGGAAAACGGATTTATTTCATCACAAATGATTGCGTTTTCATATATGATCAGGGAGAAATTGAAACCCATCACCCTGAAATACGATATTCAGGCTATGCCCTAACGGGCGATAAACTCCTTATTCGTGAAGCAGGCGTTGGTTTGGTTTATTTTGAAAACGGAAAATCCGTGGTCTGGGAAAACGGTTCGTATTTCCGTGACATGCCGCTGATGACCCACTTTGAAGATGACGATAAATCGATATTCTGCTCCCACCTCCGATGCTATCAGCTCGCAGATGAGGGGATGGTTGAGTTTCAGACCGAAGCCGATTCCATTTTCCGGGATGCCGTCATCCATGAAGCCATTGTATTAAGGGACGGTACCTACCTGTTTGCAACCCGGCGGGGCGGGCTCGTTCAAACCGACGCAGATGGGAGGTTAATACGTGTTATTAATGAAGAAACCGGCTTGACTTCTGATTCGGTTTTAGGGATTGTTGAAGATTCGAGGGGCAGCGTTTGGGTAGCAACTGTAAACGGCATTAACCGCATTGATTTCAGTTTGCCGCTCAGGCGGTTCGATGCACGCAGCGGTATTACAAGCCGGTTAACCGGAGCAACTGAAATTGATGGTGAAATCTTATTCAGCAGTACTTCGGGAATCTTTCATACGGAGGCAGCCGGCCGGTTTCAATTAACGGAAACTCCATCTGATTGTAACGATTTTTTCCGAAAGGAAAACTCCGTCTATCTTCTTTGCAGTCTTGGGTTATATCTGTACGAAAATCATCAATTAACAAGGGTGGACACAGAGGCTATTCCCTTCGCCGCCACAACGGTTCCCGGTACCGGCCTTACCGCCCTTATAAATCAGGAGAAACTACAAATCGGATATCTTTCAGGCTCTCGTTTTGAACCTTCCGTTTCTTTTCCTGAAATCGGTATGAGGCCGGCCCACTTTACCGCCGATGAAAACCTCTCGCTTTGGGCTGCCACCGGTTCCGACGGGCTCCTTCAGATCGAGCTGATTCTTGATGAAAGCCGGGACATAGTTGATTACCGGACCAATACCCATTTCACGGACACGGATCATCAGGACCAAAGCAGTATGGTTTCCATCGCTGAAATCGACGGTCGGCCTCATTTTTTAACTTACGGTTGGGGAATTAACAGATTTGACCATGAAGAAGGGAACATGGTTCAGGTTGGTGATGAGTTTGGTGATTTTTTCACCGATGACAGCAAGCACTTTTTCCGGGCCGGTCAGGACCACCACGGCAATGTTTGGTTCAGGTATGGAAGTGAGATTCAGGGAGCGCTGAGGCAGGCCGACGGCTCTTATTCTCTGTATGAAGGGGCATTAAAACATATACGGGATTCAAACATCACCGATATTTTTACCTGTTCCAACGAATATGTATGGTTCCTGACCGACCGGGGCGTTATACGGTTCGACACCCGCCACAGCTATGATCATTCCGGCGATTTCCACACTCAGCTGAATCAGATTATCGTTCGCGGAGATACGCTGACATCCGAACGCAGAGACATCGCAAATCCCGGATTCGACTACAGCGAAAATGAAATTCGTTTCACCTTTGAGTCTTTCGACTACCAGTCCGGAAACAAGCTCGAGTTTCGGGTAAAGCTTGAAGGCTTCGATCAGGATTGGTCTTTATGGTCTTCCGAGCACTGGAAAGATTACACCAATATCCGTGAAGGGCAGTATTCCTTTCAGATTGAAGCCCGAAATATTTACGGTACGCTCTCGGCCGCCGCTCCGTTTTCCTTCATCATTTATCCGCCCTGGTACCGCACCTGGTGGGCCTATGTTATTTATGGTCTTCTTGCCGTAATGATTATTTATACCGGGTATCGCATCCGCCTGAATCAGGTGCTTCGTGAACAGAGAATCCGCAATCGTATAGCCGGAGATTTACATGATGAAGTAAGCGCCACCCTCAGCAGCATCAGTTATTTTGCCGCGGCCATACACAATGATACGGCTCATCCCCGCGATGCCCGGTTTATCAAACTGATTGCCGACAGCGCCGGTGATGCCAAGGAAAAAATCACCGATATTGTTTGGGCTATAAACCCGGAACACGACGACTGGAAAACCTTCCTCGCCAAGTGCCGCCGATACGCCTCGGATTTGCTGGACAGCAAAAACATCACCTATTCCATGGATATTGATAATGATATCGCCGGACCGTTGAATATGCAGTTCAGGCAGCATTTGTGGATGATTTTTAAGGAAATACTGACAAATGCCGCGCGCCATTCCGATGCTGATCATGTTCAGGTAAAACTTAAACTTGAGCGTGGCCGCGTTCACCTTGTGATACACGATAACGGAAAAGGAATCGATACGAAGGATGATTTCGGAAACGGCCTCACCAACATTCGCAAACGGGCGGCTGAGATTAAAGCCGAGGTCTCGCTTGAATCCCGCCCCGGTGAAGGAACCCGCTGGAAAATTTCCGCCCGGCCTTAACCTCCGTCACAGCAAAAAAGGGCGAATCTTGTTTCTATAATCATTGGTGTCCGGTTAAAACCAGCGAATCCATCGAAAGTGCCGAATAGACTTTTTTTGCCGGTATCTTTTTAGTAAACCTTTATCAAACCCCCATCGGTTTGATGTAGTCTTGTAATTCCGATGTCGAAATAACCTTCTTTTACCTTTTGTGCGGACAAAAGGGTTCCAAAAACCGCCGGCTGGAAAAAATGGCTAAACCCCGTTACGTTCCGCTAA
>PXDL01000502.1 GCA_003566395.1 Balneolia bacterium
ATCCGATAAGAATTCATATACATCTGAAGGTTTGGGTATGAATGAAGATTACATAAGCACATGAACAAATTAATCAATTTGTTTTATTAATTACAAACCATTTCCCCTCCACCCTCCTTTGAGGTCTTTTCGAGCAGTCTTCATTTTAAAATTAATGCATAAACCGGCATTGCCGCATTCCCACCCAATAGTCCAACCAAAGCATCATGCAAGAAATCTCCTTCGGTTGAACTACCATTAAGCTCATTTGCGAAGCATCGAAGGACCGGATTTCGTGGCGTTGATAACCATCGCGGAATTTCCTGCGAAGGAGATTTCTCGCGATGTGGTTGCGGCTTCAGAGGTTAATCAAATTTGGTATCGCTGATTGTTGATCCCAGGCATTCCACACTGCTACCAATGACATATACCATTAGGGAAAAACTTCCCGGTCTTGGGAAAAATGGCGTTAAGAACTGCTGCGCAGTGGAGCGTTAAGAAAGAAACCGTTCCGCTGAGTAACGTTTCAAATTATACTGAGAGACGGGGAGCTTTGGTTTCTTTTAGCGGAACGGAGTACAGTTTAGCCATTTTTTCCACAGCCGGCGGTTTTTGGTTACCTTTTGTCCGCACAAAAGGTAAAAGAAGCTGGATTCGAGCTTGGGGTTTCAGACCACTTCCATTGGCCGGCCCTCGGAGGCATCTCAGCTTGATCGACATCCCGGCTCGGGCCAAATTAATATATCTGCTCTTCCCGGACAGCTGACCTTCGCTTCGCTGCGCTCACCTGTCCGGGGCTACCGATAGGTAATCCCTAACGGGATAATTCTGGCCGGCACCAAGTTCATCGGCCTTAATGTATCTGCCCTGCTTGCGGTCTGTTCCGGTCTTCCGTCCTCGGTTCCCGGTCAGTTAGTTGCTAAACCGGCAAGATCTCAATCCCAACCAAATAACCTGCAACCCGAAGCCATTTACTATTGGGAGCGACAGCGCCCATGTCATCTTCATCAACTGTTCTGGCGCAGCCGGAATGGAGTCCTCGAAATGACGGTGAAGGAGTTCCCGGGTTATTTGATGTATGAACTTGTGAACCATAAAATAATCCGAATCCAGGAACCCGTACTCCACAATCGTCATTTTGAGCAGTATGACATGCCTGGAATCAAAATCAGCGATACCAGATTCGATGAACCTCAGAAGTAGCAATCATATCGCGAAAAATCTCCTTCGCAGGAAATGCCGCAATGCTACTCAACGCCACGAAACCCGGTCTTTTGATGCTCTGCAAATATGCTTAATGGGGGTTCAACCGAAGGGATTTCTCGCATGATGCTTCGGCCGGATTATTGAATGATAACGCGGCTGTGCAGGTTTATGAATTCCTTTTGAAACGAAGACTGCTCGAAATGACTGTGAACAAGTTCCCGGGTTGACTTTGTTGCGGGCTAACCTCGTGCTAAACCCCTCCCCTAAGTTAAGTTAATGGTTTTAATTAATTATGACGATGCAGGAGAGGGGACAGGGAGCGGGCTAAATCCGAATCCAGGAACCCTTATTAAAACGTTTATAATGCGCAAACAGCCGGCTTTAAGTCGATATTTTATTTTATCGATAAAGCATAGTTTTCAACTTTCGTTGAGAAGGGCTAATATCTATCCTCCGGATAAGCTAAATTGACGTGCGAAAGTTGAGTATAAATGCATCAAATAGTGCTTTTAAAAAACAGATAAGCTATGGGTACACAAAAAATTGCAATTGCACGCGACCCCGAATCGAGGAAACGGTTTTTAAGACATCTTTTGCACGATGTTAAAGCCATTGAGCGAATGCTGGATGAAGGACTGATAGAAAAGGGTATCACCAGAATCGGTGCCGAGCAGGAGTTTTGTATTGTAAACCGATTTTTCAAACCGTCCAAAAACGGTCCGAACCTCCTCGAAGCCATTAACGATCCGCACTTTACTACTGAACTGGCCCGCTTCAATCTGGAAATCAACCTTCAGCCCGCCAGGCTTACCGGCCGGTGCCTGAGTGATATGGATAAACAATTGGAGGACTTGCTCTCCAAAGCCGAGTTCCATGCGGGCAAAAGGGGCGAGTCGGTGATTCTTACGGGCATCTTGCCCTCAATTGATTATCAGTCTGTGCAGATTGGCTACATGACTCCGCGTCCGCGTTATGAAGCCCTGGCCGAAGTATTAAAGTCGCTGCGAAGTGATGATTTCGAGCTGAATATCACCGGAGTCGATGAACTGATCATATCACACAACAATATTTTATTTGAAGCCTGCAACACCAGCTTTCAGTGTCATTATCAGGTTGAGCCGGATGATTTTGTGGATTTATACAACTGGTCGCAGGCCATAGCCGGACCTGTGCTGGCCGTCTGCGCCAACTCTCCGCTGCTTATAGGCCGTCAGCTGTGGGCCGAAACGCGGATTCCCCTGTTCCAGCAAAGCATTGATACCCGCGGAAAAGGATTTCACCTCCGGGAGCGTCAGCAGCGTGTGACGTTTGGAAACCGCTGGATCCGAAAAGCCACGGATGTGTATAAAAGCGACATTGCCCGCCATACCGTTCTTTTTTTAACTGACATCAAAGATGATGCTCTTGATGTTCTTGAACGGGGGGAAATCCCGAAACTAAACGCCCTGAATCTCCACAACGGTACCGTGTACAAGTGGAACCGGCCCTGTTACGGCGTTTCCAAAGGCATCCCTCACATACGGATAGAAAACCGTTATCTGCCATCGGGCCCGACGATACCGGATGAAATTTCTAACCTCGCATTCTGGTCCGGACTAATGGCAAGCATGCCCGACGACTACCGGGAAATCTGGAATGTGATGAGCTTCGACAATGCCAAGGAAAACTTTCATAAGGCGGCCATGTGGGGAATTCAAAGTGGGATGGTCTGGGATAAAACACCCATTACAGCCCAAAAACTGATTCTCGATATTCTGCTGCCCATGGCGGAGCGCGGCCTGAGAAATAAGAAAGTGGATGAAGAAGACATCAAAAAATATCTATCGGTTATAGAGAACCGGGCTTCGAGCTATCAGACGGGAGCGCGCTGGTCCGTAAAAAGCTTCCGCAAACTCAGGCAAACCCTCGACCGCGACGAGGCAACCGTAGCACTTACGGCCCTGATGCACAAACGAAGACAGACCGACCAACCTGTACATGAATGGGCGATTGCGGAACCGGAAGAAATTGATGAAATAGACGTGAAATACGATATCGTCAGTAATGTCATGACCACAGATTTAATAACCGTAGCGGAGCACGACCTGGCGGACCTTGTGCTCAATATTATGGAATGGAGAAATATTCGCCACCTTCCGGTTGAGGATCAAAACGGCAGGCTTATGGGAATCATCCTGAAAAGCAAGCTGGAGGAGTATTTAAGTAACAACGATGAGTCCGGTCTGGCAACTGCAGCGGATGTAATGCAAGCGAATCCTCAAACAGCAACACCGGACCAGGACATCGGCAGCGCAATCTCGTTGATGATGCAAAAAAGGCTCAGCTGTCTGCCCGTGGTCGAAAACGGTCGGCTGGTAGGAATTTTTACGGACAATGATGCGCAAAAGATTTTGAAAAAACTGGGTAAGAATCGTTAGCGAGCAAAGCGAATAGTACACCGGGCGCAGCGATTCCCGTGCCGGCAAAATCTCCCAAAACCACTCTCTCAGATCTCTATAAGCCGGGCGGTGTAAAGAAGGCTCAAATAGTTCAAATTTTATTCATTCTAATTAGGGGGAACCCCACCACTCATCTGTATTACGATCACATTAAACACTATGAATTTAATTTACCCACCCAATGAAAAATAAAATCTACATGCTGTTGAATCTTGTGTTGATCACAGGAATCGCAGCTTCTGGCTGTGATATGACTCAAAGCAGCAGTGAGGAACCGACAGGTTTGCAGATTCGAATGCAGATTGAAAGCCCCGCCAATACTAATCAGCTGAAGACTACAGGCGATACGAGTGGAATAGCTATTGATGAGGTGAAACTCTTTATCGAAGAAATGGAGCTTGAGAGCATTCAGGATGACTGTTTGGATTTTGAAATCAAAAACTTCATCGTAAACCTCCCGCTTGACGGTTCACCACTCATTATCACCGAAACCGAAATTCCGGCAGGTCTCTATGATGAGTTTGAACTTGAAATCGAAAAGCCGGATGATGTGGACGTCATTGTAAATGACAGGGATTTCCGGGACGAAACAGGAAGCTACTCTGTAGTAGTAAAAGGCCTGTACAACGGCGAAGCGTTTATGTTCAGGTCGAGTGAGGACTTTGAGATCGACATCGACCTGAATCCACCGCTTGAAATATCCGAAACGGGAAATTCAGTTATTGTAATCTCTGTCGATTTGAACAGCTGGTTTAAAGGTGATAACGGAGAAGATCTTGACCCGAAAGATTTCAATAATACCGAACGTATTAATAAAAATATCGAACGGTCGTTTGAAGCATTTGAACAGAGATTCGAAGGCGACGATGACGACGATTAATTAGGGCTTGCTCAAAAAGCACTAAGTCAAACCCTCTCGAAATGAAGAGGAGGGATGACGGAGTGGAAATGGAGTTTAATCGACATAGGAGATATCTCTGCCGGCGCCGGAGATACTTCTATGCTCGGCTCCCAATTGTGAATGATGAGTGTTAAATTTTTAATGATACAACTCAAATTTCGCACTTCCCAAAATGCCAGGTATATGAGTACACTGCCGACATCTTCCTATATATCGA
>PXDL01000283.1 GCA_003566395.1 Balneolia bacterium
CACAGGTTTGGGTTATGATTAGTAGTAGGATAATGCTGCTAAAGGCGATTTCGTTTGTTCGCATTAACAAAGTCCCCGAAGAAAGTTGTATTCCGATCGACATCTTTCCGTCGAGCTGAGAGAAGATGATTAAAGAATGATAGCAAAGCCTTCTTAAAACAACCCGGTAATCCGTCCTTCCTTATCGATATCGATCTTGCAGGCAGCGGGCGAAGCCGGTAGTCCGGGCATTCTTACGATATTGCCGGTGATAGGTATGATAAATCCGGCCCCGGCCGCGATCTCAATTTCACGTATGGTAACCACAAAATCTTTTGGACGCCCCAGCAGCTTGGGGTTATCGGAAAGTGATTTCTGGGTTTTTGCGATACATACCGGAAGTTTATCAAGGCCCAATTCCGTAATTTTTTTGAGATCGTTGCGCGCCTGTTGGCTGTAATCTATTGCCTTTGCCCCGTAAATGGTGCGGCACACGGTCTCAATCTTTTGTTCGACGCTCCACTCGTTCTCATAAAGCGGTTTAAAGCGTGTACCGTTGCTGTCGGCTATATCGGCTACGCTTTCGGCGAGGGTTTCGGCTCCGGCACCTCCGTGCGCCCACACATCGGCTACATGAATCCGCACATCGGTGACTGAAAAGTGATCGATAAGCGCTTGAATCTCCTCATCGGTATCGGTGGGAAAACGATTGACGGCGACCACGGCCGGTACTCCGAAATGGGAAATATTTTCAAGGTGTTTTTCCAGGTTCGGGATGCCTGCCTTTAACAGGGCTACATCCGGCTTGTTAAGTTGGCCCGGATCCGCACCGCCGTGGTATTTCAAGGCCCGGATGGTGGCCACCAACACAACTACCTGAGGAGCAAGTCCGGCCGAACGACACTTGATATCGAAAAACTTTTCCGCGCCGAGATCGAATCCGAAACCGGCCTCTGTGATGGTGTAGTCGGCTAAAGACATACCCATTCGCGTAGCAATAACCGAATTGGTACCCTGAGCAATGTTGGCAAACGGACCGCCGTGTATAAGCGCCGGATTACCTTCAATGGTTTGGACAAGATTAGGTTTGACAGCATCTTTCATAAGTGCAGCCATCGCCCCGGTCGCCTGCAGGTCCCGGGCGTAAACCGGCTTCCCTTCGAATGTGAACCCGATAAATATATTGCCGAAACGCTCTTTTAGATTCTCCAGATCATCCGCCAGGCAGAGGATGGCCATAACTTCAGAGGCTGCGGTAATGTCAAAACCTGTTTCACGGGGAATTCCTGAGTGCGTTCCGCCAAGACCGGTAATGATCCGGCGTAAGGCGCGGTCGTTCATATCAATTACCCGCTTCCAATGAACCGTTCGCGGATCGATATCAAGGTTTTGCTTTACCTGATGCAGATTGTTGGCAATCAGGGCTGCCAGCAGGTTATGCGCTTTTTCAATGGCCGCAAAATCACCCGTAAAGTGCAGATTGATGTCCTCCATCGGCAGCACTTGAGCATATCCGCCTCCGGTTGCGCCGCCCTTCATACCGAAAACGGGGCCGAGAGAAGGTTCGCGGAGTACGGGTATCGCTTTTCTGCCGATACGGTTAAGGGCTTCGGATAACCCGATTGAAACCGTTGTCTTACCTTCACCGGCCGGCGTGGGCGATATGGCTGAAACCAGCACAAGCTTGCTTTTGCTTATTTTCTGATGGTTAATCAGATGAAGCGGAAGTTTAGCCTTGTAGTTGCCGTAAAGCATAAGGTCGTCTTCCGGAATTGCCCACGCTTCGGCTATTTGGCGAATAGGCCTGAGCGCAGTCGATTGCGCAATTTCGAGATCAGTCATAAAAATGAGTTAGTGTGGCATTTAATCAAAAAAACGGTAGGGGAATAAAATCACATGCATTTCAGGCCCGGGTTCGTACTTGGATGACCAAGACTAAAATGAAATATCAAGATTGAAAAAATTCCGGAATCTTACTACGAAACAATAAACGCCTTAGTAAAATGAAGCTTTAGCTATAATCGGTTCAAAAGAAGAATGTTTTGATTTTGCGTTGCTTTTAACTGTGAAGCAGCAAAAATTATGCTTTAGCTGTTTGTAGACAATAAGTATCATTTCTATATTGTGATATGATTAAAGAGACCAGACATAGAATCCATTTCGGTAATGCCGATAACCTTTCGGAAGTAGAAGACAAGTCCGTTTCCTTGATTATTACGTCTCCTCCATATCCCATGATCGAAATGTGGGATGAGAGCTTTTCTACTCAAAACAGGGATATAGCAAAAGCATTGGAAGCGGGTATATCTGAGCGGGCCTTTGAACTCATGCATGGAATCTTGGATGAAGTATGGAAAGAGTGCTCCCGGGTTCTATGTGACGGTGGAATTGCCTGTATCAACATCGGGGATGCAACCCGTTCTATTGATAAGAAATTTCAGCTTTTTTCGAATCACGCCCGAATAATTTCCTCATTTATTGATCTGGGCTTTTCCAATCTTCCTAATATCATCTGGCGAAAACAGACGAATGCGCCAAATAAATTTATGGGTTCGGGTATGTTTCCTCCTGGTGCGTATGTTACCCTTGAGCATGAGTTTATTTTGGTGTTCAGAAAGGGAAATAAGCGAGATTTCAAAGTAAATGAAAAACAGAATCGAAGGGAAAGCGCCTTCTTTTGGGAAGAACGCAATAACTGGTTTTCAGATTTATGGGAATTAAAAGGAACTACTCAGGTGCTGTCTGAAAATGGAGTGAGGAGTAGAAGCGGTGCTTATCCATTTGAAATTCCGTATCGACTTATTAACATGTTTTCAGTTAAGGGTGATACCGTACTTGATCCGTTCATCGGAACCGGAACTAGTTCACTTGCGGCGATTGCATCAGGCCGTAATAGTATCGGATACGAACTTGAACAAGAGTTTTCTGCCACCATTGAGAGTATGCTGACGGCAAAATCTAATCTTGAACTAATCAACAATACTATTCGCAAACGCATTCTTAATCACAAAGATTTCGTAAATCAACGCATTGAAGAAAAAGGTATTGAAAGCGTTAAACACTACAACGAATGGTTCGATTTTCCTGTAATGACAAGACAAGAAAAAGAGCTGAAACTTCAATTTGTCGAGACTATTCTAAAATCAGACAGCAACCTTTTTAAATCCTCTTATGTTCAGGAAGCACTATTAGATTACCAGGGGGCCCATACTTTATTTACACAAGTTTAGATTAAAAATTGAATTCAACAGTAATTCCGCTTTTCTTTTTTTCGTAGTATATAATTTCAACTGAAATTTCTTCTACAAGGCTTGCTTTTGATCTGTAAGTGTGCGGCTTTATGCTTACAGGTGTGTATCCGATATGACCGTCAATTCCCTGACTCTCTTCCTCTTTTGTAGCAAGTCGATAATCAGTTTTTTTAATATCGGCTACCTTTTTCAGAATCGCTTCCTGAAAGCGAAGACCAATGAAGGTTTTGTACAAAACTAAATCTTTGACCCACGTTTCGATCATCTCACGATCGATTTTTTGGATTGCGTCTTTGAGATTCTCAACCATGTATTCAACTTTATCACCGGCTTTTTCCCTTGCATCGGGATGTCTTTTCTCGTACCACTCTATCCATTCTTCAATAGTTCTACCATCAAACTCCTGAATCAAATCGCTCATTTGTCCCACTACTTTGGGTCTTGTCCCTTGAGAGTTTTGATTTGCAAGGTTTAGTATTTGAGTTGTGTACTTAGGGTATTCCGGGACTTCCCCTACAACAATATTCTGAACCTCGTCATATTTTATGTTGACTTTAGTACTCATATATCCTCAAACAATTCACTCAACGATATTTCTAAGGCTGCAGCTATTTTTTCGAGATTAACAATGGATACATTTCTTTTACCTTGTTCTATACCGGCAATATAGGTTCTGTCTAATCCACAGAGATTTGCAAACTGCTCCTGACTTAAATTCCGCAGGTGTCTCAGCCTCCGAATTTGGTTCCCTATTTTACTTTTAATATCCATCAACAGAGAATAGTACAATTGTAGCCGATAAATCAACGGACTATAAGTCACATCACTAGCAAAGAAAGGGCTATACAGGGTCTCGCTGAACAAATCATTATTACATTGCAGCGCTTGAACGCTATTCAGATTTTAATCCTGTATGGACACGTCCGTTCAATACCGGATTGCTAAACAATGGTGTTTACCCTAAGCCGAAGACGCCCCGTCGGCTTTCACATCATCGCCGTTTAAAAACAGATTCTGAGGCATGCACATACTCATCATTATCCGGGCGACTTCCTCCGGTTCGGCTAAGCGGCCCATAGGACTGTTTCTTCCCGCGTTTTCAAGGCTTCCGCCAACGAACCGGCGCAGCAACTCCGTGCGCGTACCACCCGGCGACAGGCTCAAAACCCGTATGCCGTGGCCTGCATTAGCCTGGGCTGCGGAGCGCGTCATCCCTATGACGGCATGTTTGCTGGCCGCATAAGCACCCCAGGCTCCGGAGCCCCGGTGCGACAGCATGGAACCGACATTCACAATAACGCCTTCGCCCTGCTCGCGCATTACCGGAAGCTCGTAGCGCATGGCGTACATCACCCCGTTAATATTTGTCTTGATGAGATCGTAATAGCCCATAGTGCCTTCCATTTCAAGGTCGTCAAACCCGCCGCGCGGACCTTCAATACCGGCGTTATTGAAAGCAATATCAATGCGATTGTAAGTTTGCTTACACGCTTCGGTGAAGGCTTTCACCTGATCTTCCTCGCGCACATCGGCTTTCATGTAGGTGGCTTCCCCACCGGCTTCACGGATTTCGGATTCCACCTTTTCACCAAGGTTTTCCCGGCGTCCGCAAAAAAACACCGATGCACCTTCTTTAGCGAATTCACGCGCAGCGGCCTCCCCGATGCCCGAAGTGGCACCGGTAATGAGCACTACCTTGCCGGAAAACATACCCGTTGATGAGGCGGGATTCCGTGATTCGGCGTTTGCGCTGCTTCCCATCCCCAGGGCTGCAATCCCCCCGAGTCCGGCCGCGCCGCTCTTTAAAAATTGCTTTCGATTGATGGATTTACGAGTCGAGTCCGGATTTTTTTCGTCTGGCATAAGCTTACCGTTTTCGGGTTTGTTAAGGTGATGGATTTCTCAGCTTTTACAATATATAGACAGGAGCGCAATCAGCAACAAAAAAGGAAAAAATTTTCAGCGGTAAGGACTTAGCTCCTTCTCAATCTTTTCTCTGCGGGGCTCCTGCCATTCAGGAAGTTTGAGGCTGCTGCCGAGGCAGTCCCGCGGTTCGTCGATCAGGAACCCAGGAGCTTCGGTGGCCACTTCAAATAGAATACCGCCCGGAATTCTGAAATAGATCGATTTAAAATACTTGCGATCCCGGATATCGGTTACGTGCAGTCCGAACTCGTCTTCAAGCGTTTTCTTGATCAGAAGGGAATCGTCAATCGAACGAACGCGGTGAGCTACATGGTGAACGGTCCCGATGCCGTTGACACCTTTGGGCAACGAGTTGCCGGCACGGATACTCAGCACATTTCCGGCTCCTCCTTCTCCGGCCTGCATCATCGTAAAATCATCGTCTGAAGCGGATTGCGAGTACCCGAACTCCTTCAGAAATCGCATCGTCTCATCCAGGTCTTCTTCGGTAACGGCAATGACAGGATGATGTACTCCGCGAACCGCAACGTCTTTTTCAGTTTCCTCTGTAGTCCAGACCGGCTCGCGGGTATCATACTCATCTTCAAGAAGGGAAATCCCGAGGCCGGAAGGATCGCGAAAGAAAAGCATCGCCCGGCCGAAGCGTGTTTTGCGTGTCGTTTCAACACGGAATGAAGCCAGGCGTTTTTCCCAGAAATCAAGACTGCCGCCGGGTACGGAAAGTACCGTCTCGGTGGCCTGACCCGTTCCGATTACGCCTTGCCGAACGCCATGACCGTGGTACGGAAACGTGGTGAAAACGGTGGAGGGTGTCCCCGTTTCATTGGCGTAATAAAAATGATACACCTGTTCATTATCGAAGTTTACAGTTTCCTTTATCAGCCGCATGCCGAGGATCCGGGTGTAGAAATGGAAATCTTGATCGGCTCGCCCTACGGTAGCCGTTATATGATGCAACCCTTTAATTAGTCCGTGTATATTCATTGCGGAATGATCTGTGAAGGAGTGAGCAGATGCTTAGAGTGAAGGTCGTTTTTCCATAACCCGGAGAAGGCCCGATTCGTTTGTGCCGCCCCGGAACGTTAATCAACTCTTAAAGCCTCGAACTCAGCTTTCGGTAAAGAGGTCAGAACTTCCTGAGCGTGCTGATAGCCGACATCCACAATTTCATCAAATTGTTTGAAGGCGGCGATGCTGTACCGTCTTACATCCGGATTAAAATGAAGATCGAGCATCTTTTTGGTCTCGTCGCGCTTCGCGGCACTGTGAAGCAGAGTGGAGTTGAGTATGATTGCGCTCAGTGAGGGAAGTTTGTAGTGCCGCTTGTGTCTCGGACGAAAACGATCCCGCAGCAGTTCTGACGAATCGGGCATCTTGTTAAGGCTGAGCGGCTCCTTTTTTTCGGCCGTGAAGTCACTGCCGATTACTTTTTCCACAGGCAATCCCGACATGATATCGGCCGGAAAGTTGTTGAAGGTGCCTCCGTCTATGAGCAGGTCGCCGTCATGAATAACAGGCGGAAAAACACCGGGGATAGCCGTGGAAGCCAGCAGAGCCTGCTTTACCGAACCACGGGAAAATACTTCTTCCCGGTATTTGCTGTAATTGGTCGCTACGATGTGCAGGGGCAGCCATGTGTCGGTCATATCCACATCATCCCTGCCCGTAAAGTTCCGAATCGTGTTCTGAATCATGCGGCTCATCCGTTTGCCTTTGACGAGCGAAACTACAGGAATCCAGTTCAGGTCTTTCATGGGATTGAATTCGGCTCCCTGCCGGAAATAATCCTGCATTTTTTCAACAGACATGTTAAACGCGGTGCCGCATGCGGTCATGGCTCCTATGCTGGTACCGGCAACCACATCAACAGGAATGCCGTGTTCTTCAAGAGCTTTTACGATACCGATATGCGCGAATCCTTTGGCTCCGCCACCTGCCATTACCAAGCCAATTGCGGTATTGCTAAGAATACGTGCCAGCCGCGCCAGGTCTTTGGGATGGTTTTTGCGGATATGATAATTTTCCACCACCCATGGGCGCAGTTTCAGCCATTTGGTAGTATGCTCAGGATGCAGGGTGTGTTCAGGGTGAATCAGCACGAGCGACACATTGGTTAGTAAGCTGCTCCGAAAAGATGACTCAGCCTCGCTAAGTGCCGGCTGTTGCGTTGCGTCTCCTATCAGCACAATATGATCGGCATGCCTGAGGGAGCGTTCATTCCAGGATGATTTTTCATCATCACAGATAAAAAACATAAGATCGTGCCTCACCTCCTGATCATTCAGCCACTGCGTAAGCTGTTTATCCAGTACCGGGTGGTCATCAATTGAAATGTCCGGGTCGGAAATGTTCAATGCTGTTTGCCAGGTTTCCCGGTTGATACAGCAGACGGTTTTGCGGGGTGTGATGATATCGGAAATTTTGGCTGCGTAACTTCCGATTCCGAGGCCGGGATGGATGGGGAGCAGGCAGATATTGACCGGCTTCGGTTTTTCCTTCTTACCCTGAGTAAGCTTGAGCCGTTGTATAATCAGCCGCGTTACGTTTAGCGACACTTCGGGATACTCCGATATAACTTTTTCAAACAGTTCGCGGGAAAGCTTTACCAGTACACTGTCGCGCTGTGCGATGATGGTGGCCGAACGGTCTTCACCGGTAAAAACAGCCATCTCGCCAACCGTCTCGCCCCTGTGGACTTCACCGATTTTTTCAAGTGATTGATCCGGCCGTGATTTATAGGCACCAAGCCTTCCGCTGATAACAAAAAACAGGCTGTCTCCCTTATCGCCTTCTTTCAGCAGGGTTTCTCCGCCCTTGAGTTCTTTCCATTCCAGCCGGTGTTCGATCTCTTTTAATATAGTGTCATCAAATTCCCCGAAAAGTTGTTTTAAATTATCGCGAAGCAGTTTTCTGTGAAATTCATTGGCATTAATCATGCTTATACACTCTCCGGTATTTGTGTTCTGCATTACAGTCCATTTTCAGTAAATCATAGAAGGCCTTGCAAAACCGTTTTTGTTGGCCTGTCTTCCACCTTGTTGTAAAAAACAAAATCTTCGAACAGATAGCCTGTAGGCCGGTTATATTTTTTGTCCCGGCGGTGAATACAGCCAAAATACCTGTGTTTATAAAAGCCTTCTCATACAGTCCCTGCCGGATAATATAGGGATAGAAGTTTAAAGAGCCTTACAAGACTCGATCTGTCGGAAGCAGAATAAGAAGAGTTTTTTTTACAGAATAAAATAATGCACAATTACAGATGGAAATGTATGCCTATCCCCCTATTTTTGATCAGAGCTTAATGCAGCCTGAATTATTTTAAAGCCTTAAATGCCGACTGGCTACAGGCACCGGCAACTGGGTTCATCCCAATTTATGATCTAAATTTTTTTGTTATGCTGATCAACTTGTTTAGGAAAATTGTACTGCCCGTTGTCTTTCTTTTTTATGTAGCAGCTTGTTCAGCTGATAAAAAGGAAGAAGAGAAGCTCGTCAATTATTTTGAAACCGAAGCAACCACTCCCGAGCTGCTGATGACCGTTGAAGAGACCGGCGATCACTTCTTTTCCCGGCTGAGTATGCTTGTGCCCGATTCACAGCAACGTCTCTATTTGGTTGACGGCGGATCGAGCACCATCTATCACTATGATGCCGAAGGGCGGTTTATCGGCACGATAGGCGGGCCGGGCCGGGGACCCGGCGAGTTTGAGCAGGTGGGGTATGTGTCGCTGGACGACCGCGATCGGTTGTTTGTGCTGGACTTCTCTGGCTTTCAATTTAATGTTCTCGAAGAAGCCGGGCCGGCTGAATGGGAGTTCCAGAACCGGTTTTCGGTTTATGCGTGGGGCGATTCAGATTTTCCGACGCGTATGCCCGGCGCTTTCGGGCTGATGCCGGGCGGAGAGCTGGTGGTAGTTCATGTTAATAATTTCAGCATGAACCCGAATGATGAGGATGTTCCGCCCATTACGGTGAGGGTGTACAGCAGCGAAGGTGAGCCGGTGCGGGAGTCTGTGATGGAGGCGAGAGGTGAGTCGGTGCTGATGGTTTCCATGGGCGAACAAACGATGGTTTTCCCGCAGCCGTATGGGTATACCAATATTTCAGCCATAGACGCCGACGGGGTCTTGTATCAAAACTGGAGTGAAGATACCGCAATACGGGTGTTGGATACGAAACAGGAAAATGCCCGTACGGATACCGCGGGTGTTATTCCGGCGGTACCGAAAAAAATTACCCCGGAGATGGTCGCCGAAGCTGTTGAAAATATAAATGAAGCCGCCCGCAGAGACGCTCGCGACGGTATCCCCGATCATGCGCCTTTCTTCAGATATATGATTGCCGATGACGAAGGCAGAGTTTGGCTGGCCCTTTATGAACAAGCCCGGTTTTCCTCAAGTCACCGCTTTGTTGTATTTAATGCGGAAAGCGGATCGGTAGAGCAGGTGGTGGAATTTGAGCATCCTCTGCATATTACCCGGATCAGAGACGGCAGAATCTACGGAATTGCTTCCGATGAAGACGGCCTCCAGCGCGGTGAAGTCTATGCGGTTGCGCGCTGATTAGATCGCCAATACATCACAAAAAGCGCCCAACCCAAGCGCCGGGCGCTGTTTGTGTACTCATGACTTGAGATGGCGGGCGAAAAAGCCCATCATCGTCCGGTAAAACTCTATGCTGTTTTCTTCGTGGCGGAATCCGTGGCCCTCGTTGTATTTCACCATATAGGGCACGTCGTAGCCGCGCTCGCGCAGATTTAGCACAATCTGATCCGATTCATTGATATTCACCCTCGGATCATTGGCGCCCTGAACCACATACACAGGTTTGGTGATTTTTTCCACGTTCAGTGCCGGCGATACGGCCTTCATAGTTTCCTGTTCGGCCTCATCTTCAAAATCGAACCACTGTTCGCGGAGCTGCCCCATAAACGGTTTCCAATAGGGAGGGAAAGATTTATAAAAGGTGAACAGGTTAGATACGCCCACATAATCGACGCCGCAGGTATAGAGATCGGGCGTTTTAACCAGCGCGCCGAGAGTTGCCAGCCCGCCGTAGCTGCCGCCGTAAATGGCCATCCGACCGGAATCGATCGGGTAGTTTTTTGTGACATGCGCGACCGCATCTTCCAGATCGTCGAGCATCTTCCGGCCGATCTGTTTGCTTCCCGCCAGATAAAAGGATTTTCCGTAGCCGCCCGAGCCCCTGTAATTGACCTGAAGCGTGGCATAGCCCCGGCTCGCAAAAAGCTGGGCCTCCGGATTAAACCCCCATTCATCCCTGGGACCGTAAGGCCCGCCGTGGGGATTAACGATTAGCGGTACGGTTTTCCCCGATTCGGTATCGTTAGGCAGGGTGATGTATCCATGAATGTTCAGACCGTCACGGCTGGTGAAGGAAATGGGTTTCATGGGCGCCATATCTTCTTCCCGGAGCGCGGGCATAAGGTCGGTTATTTTTTCAAAGGTGCCGGCTGCCACATCATACAAAAAATAACGCCCGTACAAGCGGTCGCTTCCCACAAAAACTAAATACCGGTCTTCGTTATCGGTATAGCCGGCCACATCATATTCATACCCTTTAAACTCATCAGAAAAGACCCTATGAAGTTTTTTAAAGGTATCGCTGACCGGAATGACTTCGTCTTTTTCGCCCGTGTAGTAGAAGTAGTCGATTTCAAAGCCGCGTTTTCGGGAGACGGCAAGCCCCCCGGCATCATACACCGGATGACTGAACAGTGTTTCGGTTTTTTCTTTCTTGAGGAGATCAAAACGGATCAACTCCGTAGTGTCGTTTTCGAGGTTGGTGGCCACGTACGCACTGTGCAGATTTCCCGAAACATAGTCGAAACCGATCAGACTGAAACTGTCTTTCCAGGAAACCCGGACCACTTCCTGCCAGTCCGCGTCCTGATTTTCCCGATAGTAGAGCACATATTCGGTTCCGTTTTCCTGCCGTGTGAGGGCGCGGAGCCGTCCGTCTTTGTCGAAATGGTAGCCCATTACCGGAGAGACCGGGTCTGTATTTTCATACAACTTTTCCAGCTCGCCGGTACCGATGTGAATACGGTAAGGTTCAAAAAGCTGAGGGTTATCCTTGTTCATTTGAATGATGATGTGATCGGGCTGCTCTTTGAGCTCGTTGAGCAGCATCACCTTTACGCCAATAAAAGGGGTGAGTTCTTTGAAGGCGCTGCCGTCGGTATTGACGGCAAAGAGCTGGAAATTTTCATCTCCTCCCTTGTCTTTCACAAAAAGAAGGCGCTCTCCTGTTGCCCACATATATCCGCCGATCAGTTCATCATCTTCGGACACGATTTTGTTGATCTCGCCCGTATCGAACTGTTTCACATAGATTGGGCGACGGCCGTTTTCGTCGCGTTCACGGTAGGCAATCCGGGCGCCGTCTGGGGAGAGGCGAAAGGCGGAAAGTGCGGGTTTGCGGAAATAGTCTTCTACCGTATAGCGGTAGGTTCCGGACTCTTCGGCGGCGAGAGCTTCGAGTTCCTGCTGTGAGGTGGGCAGTTGCGGATCGCCCGGAAGTTCGGGTTTGGATTCACTCATAGGGTAAATGGGTGTTTCGAATAAAAGGTGATAATCTGTCTTGGCTGAACCGGTTAGGTCTGATGTGAGAACCTAAGAAATTTAATTGGTATTTAAATTCAAAAAGTGATAAATTTAAATTCTGTAATAAAACCACGAAATACGAATTTTAACCTGCATTTCCATGTCGCGCAGAGACGAAATCACAGGGGCCAAAGCATTAAACGGTTATCGCTCATCCAAAGCGAATAATAAAACCAAGCGTCTTTTCAAGCTTAACCTTGAAAAGAGACGTTTTTATGTGCCCGAAGAAGACCGTTGGGTAACCCTGAAGGTAACGGCTAAAACACTCCGTACCATCAACAAAAACGGTATTTACGCTGTGCTCAAGAAGCACGGGAAAACGCTTAAATAATAACACCTTCCAAGCACAATGGCTAAAGCAAAAGGAAACAGAATCCAAGTGATCCTGGACTGTACCGAGTCTCCGGGGTCCTCGCGTTACGTTACGACCAAAAACCGCAGAACTACAACCGGGCGCATGGAGCTTAAAAAATACAATGCCCGTCTGCGCAAGCATACCCTCCACAAGGAAATCAAGTAAACCAAGCTTTTTGAGGAACTGAAATGGCTAAGAAGCAATCATTCGGTGAAAAGGTACTCGCGGCCAAACTTGCTCAACGCAAAATGGCTAAAGTGATCATTTCACAAAAAACCGCACACGGTGCGACCAGATTTAAAGAGTCTATTATAGACGCGGAACAGGTTAAAGATTTTGTAGCCGGCAACCGCGGTTAATTCTTTAGCTCATCTGATTTTTAAGAAAGGCTGTATTCTTATATTGAATACGGCCTTTTTTCATTTCTGCACTATGAAGACTTCACAAAAATGAAGGGCCTGAACTGAAAAAATGTGAAGCGGGTTTATTTTAGCCCGTCCGGTGAGTATGAACTGAACTTCTGACTCTAAAACCCTTCGTAAAGGTTTTGCAGCTCATCAGAATGGAACAGGACCGGAAACCCGAAACTCGTCGGTTTGGTAGCAGGAACTAAGTTTCAAGTATAGCTATGAGGTATATGAATGGGAAAAAATAATGTGGATTACGGTGCGCTTTCGCTGAAAGCACACGAACGGACCAAAGGAAAACTGAATATACAATCCCGGCTTCCCCTGGAAAACAAATACGACCTGAGTATTGCTTACACCCCCGGTGTAGCCGAACCCTGCCGGGAAATTCACAAGAATAAGGAAAACGCCTACCGCTATACCAGCAAGGGTAACCTGGTTGCCGTAATCAGCGACGGCTCGGCCGTTCTGGGACTGGGGAATATTGGTCCGGAAGCCTCAATGCCTGTAATGGAGGGCAAAGCGGTGCTTTTTAAACGATTCGCCGGTATCGACGCCGTTCCGATTGTACTCGACACGCAGGACCCGGAAGAAATTATACAAACCATAAAACACATAGCCCCGACGTTCGGAGGAATAAATCTTGAAGATATTTCCGCCCCAAAATGTTTTATGATAGAGCAACGGCTTAAACGTGAGCTGCTCATCCCCGTCTTGCACGACGATCAGCACGGAACGGCAATTGTCACGCTCGCGGCTATGATCAACGCCATGCGGCTGACAGAACGCGAAATGAAGGACATCAAGGTGGTGATCAACGGAACCGGAGCGGCCGGAATATCGATCATTAAGCTTTTGCTGGATTGCGGAGTTGCCCAGGTTGTGATGGTGGACAGTAAAGGCATCATCTATGAAGGCCGCGACAATCTGAATGACGAGAAAAAGTACATGGCCACGATAACCAACAGCCGTAAGCTGAAGGGAAATCTGGAAGATGCGGTAAAAGATGCCGACGTGTTTATAGGAGTTTCGGTCCCCGGTGTGCTCACTGCCGATATGGTGCGCACAATGGCAGTTGATCCCATAATTTTTGCGATGGCGAACCCGATCCCGGAAATAATGCCGGATGTCGCCAAAGAAGCCGGTGCCTATGTGGTTGCTACGGGGCGGTCGGATTTCCCCAACCAGATAAACAACGTACTTGCCTTTCCCGGACTTTTCAGGGGCGTACTGAACTCTCAATGCCGGAATTTTACGCGCAGGATGTTTATCGCCGCTGCCGAAGCGATAGCCAATCAGGTAATAACGCCTACCCCGGAGCAAATTATTCCCGACCCGTTTAATCCGGACGTACCCACGGCCGTAGCCCATGCCGTGGTTCGTACAGCCAGGGAGTACGGCTGTGAACTTGAAACGCTCTGAAAACGGGCTGATTTTTCTAAAAAGGAAGTAAACCCAAAATGGACAGACAATCGAAATCATTTCAACAATTAACTGAAATACTGAAACAGCGAATCATGGTGCTTGACGGCGCGATGGGAACTATGATTCAGGAGTATAAGCTGAATGAAGAAGATTTCCGGGGTGAACGGTTCAGAGACAGCTCCGTTAATCTGAAAGGCAATAACGATTTATTGAGCATCACGCAGCCGGACATCATAAAAAAGATACATACACAGTTTCTGCTGGCCGGTGCGGATATCATAGAGACCAACACCTTCAGTTCCAATGCGGTTTCCCTGGCCGATTACGAACAGGAGGATCTGGCCTATGAACTGAACCTTGTTTCCGCAACACTGGCTCGTGAAGCGGCTGAGGCCGTCACCCTGCAAAACCCGGACAAACCACGATTCGTAGCCGGTGCCATTGGCCCCACCAACCGCACGCTTTCCATGTCGCCGGATGTAAATGATCCCGGGTACCGTGCCATTTCTTTTCAGGAACTTGCCGACGCTTACTATGAGCAAATCCGGGGCCTCACAGACGGGGGGGCAGATATTTTGCTTGTAGAGACAATATTTGACACTTTGAATGCAAAAGCTGCGCTGTACGCCATCCAAAAGCATGCGGAAGATACCGGGACAGTTCTCCCGATTATGATTTCAGGTACCATTGTGGATCAAAGCGGGCGCACACTTTCCGGACAGACCACGCGTGCATTCTGGACCTCGCTGATGCATACACCGAACCTGCTGTCGATAGGGTTGAACTGCGCACTCGGCTCGAAGCAGATGCGGCCGTTTATCAAAGAGCTTTCCGATCATGCCAACGTTTTTACGAGCCTCTATCCCAACGCCGGTCTTCCGAACGAGTTTGGTGAGTATGACGAATCGCCTGAATTTTTCGGAAAAGAAGTAGGCGAGTATTTAAGTGATGGCTTTCTGAATCTGGTAGGCGGCTGCTGCGGTACCACGCCGGAGCATATTCGTGAAGTTGCTGAAAAAGCAGCTGAGAACAAGCCGAGAAAAGATAAACAACGTCCGAAGCTGTTAAGCTTGTCCGGCCTTGAACCATTTGTGGTTACGCCCGAAACGAACTTCGTAAATGTGGGTGAGCGGACAAACGTAACAGGCTCGCCCCGTTTTTCCCGGTTGATCAAAGAAGGAAATCTGGATGAAGCCCTCTCGGTAGCACGTCAGCAGGTGGAAAACGGAGCCCAAATCATCGATATCAATATGGATGAGGGGATGTTGGATTCCGAGTCACTAATGCGTCAGTTTCTTAATTTATTAGCAGGTGAACCGGATATTTCACGTGTTCCGGTAATGATAGATTCGTCTAAATGGAGCGTGCTAAAGGCGGGCCTGGAGAGCACTCAGGGAAAATGCGTCGTAAACTCTATCAGTTTGAAGGAGGGTGAGGATGCCTTCAAAAAGCAGGCCCGTGAAATAATGCGTTACGGAGCTGCTGCTGTTGTGATGGCGTTCGATGAGCAAGGACAGGCCGATGTCTATGAACGGAAAATTGAGGTATGCAAACGGGCGTACCATGTTCTGGTTGATGAAGTAGGGTTCCCGCCCGAGGATATCATTTTTGATCCCAACATCCTCACCGTGGCCACAGGAATTGAGGAGCATAACACCTACGCTCTCGATTTCATCAACGCCACCCGGTGGATTAAGGAAAACCTGCCCTATGCTAAAGTAAGTGGAGGAGTGAGCAATATTTCGTTTTCGTTCAGGGGGAATAACCCGATACGTGAAGCTATGCACTCGGCCTTTTTATACCATGCCATCCGCGCGGGCCTGGATATGGGAATCGTAAACGCAGGAATGCTTGAAGTATATGACGACATTCCCAAAGAGCTGCTCGAAAAGGTTGAAGACGTATTGCTAAACCGCCGACCGGATGCCACCGAAAGGCTGGTGGATTTTGCAGAAACCTATGCAGCCGGTTCTAAAACCAAAGAGAAAAAGAACCTTGAGTGGCGGAACGGTACACCGGAAGAGCGGCTTAAGTACGCCTTGCTTAAAGGAATTGTGGACTACGTGGAAGCAGACACCGAAGAAGCCCGCCAAAAATATGATGAGCCGCTGGAAGTAATCGAAGGCCCGCTGATGGACGGGATGAATGTAGTAGGTGATCTGTTCGGAGCCGGGAAAATGTTTTTGCCGCAGGTGGTAAAAAGTGCGCGCGTGATGAAGAAATCGGTAGCGGTACTAATTCCATATATAGAAGAAGCGCAGCGAAAAGCCGACACGCAGACCAAGAAAGCGAGCGTGCTCCTCGCTACGGTAAAGGGTGATGTGCACGATATCGGGAAAAATATTGTGTCGGTAGTACTGGCGTGCAATAATTATGACGTTATCGATCTCGGAGTAATGGTACCGGCCGAAAAAATTCTGGAAGAGGCTGTAAAACAAGATGTTGATGTGATCGGCCTGAGCGGGTTAATTACCCCTTCCCTTGACGAAATGGTTCATGTGGCCTCGGAAATGGAAAGGCTTGGCATGAAGCTTCCGCTGCTTATCGGCGGAGCTACGACTTCGCGGATACATACGGCCGTTAAAATAGCGCCTCGGTACAGCGGCCCGGTCATTTATGTGCTGGATGCCTCCAGAAGTGTACCCGTAGTTAGCCGGCTGACAACAGAGAGTCAGAAAGCGGCCTATGTGAACGAAATAGCCGATGAATACGCAGAGCTGGCAGCCGGACACGCCAAAAAAGGTGAGCGTAAAAAATACCTTCCCTTTAAAAACGCCGTAGCAAACAAAACTCCAATCGAATGGAAACAGGAAGATATTATCCGTCCACGTAAAACCGGCATTACGGTTTTTGATGATGTGGACCTGAATCGCATCAGGGATTATATAGACTGGACTCCTTTCTTCATAACATGGCAGTTGACGGGCAAATACCCCGCGATTTTTGAGGATGATACGGTGGGTGAGCAGGCCCGATTGTTGTTTGAAGACGCCAACAGTCTGCTGGACGATATCATAGCATCAAAACAGCTTCAGGCCAAAGCGGTAGCAGGAATTTTCCCCGCGAATGCCGCCGGAGAAGATATTGAAGTGTACGGCGATGAAAGCCGCACCGAAGTAAAAGCGGTGTTTAGGATGCTCCGGCAGCAGACCCAAAAAAGAAGAGGTCAGCCGAACAAGAGCCTGGCCGATTATGTCGCACCTAAAGAGAGCGGGGTTAAAGATTACATCGGTGGGTTCGCCGTAACATCAGGAATCGGTATAGAAAAAATTCTTCGTCGTTTTAAGGCCGAGCACGACGATTACAACAGTATAATGGTCAAAGCCGTAGCCGACCGGCTGGCCGAGGCGATGGCCGAGTTTATGCATGAACACCTGCGTAAAGAGCTTTGGGGGTATGCCCCGGATGAAGACTTCACAAATGATGAGCTTATTAGAGAAGCCTATCGTGGAATACGGCCCGCGCCCGGTTATCCGGCCTGCCCCGATCATACCGAAAAAGCCACTCTTTTTGAACTGCTTGATGTAGAACGAAACACAGGCATCACCCTTACAGAGTCCTTTGCGATGTATCCGGCTGCTTCGGTCAGCGGACTCTATTTTGCTCATCAGGAGGCGGAATATTTCAGAATCGGGAAACTCAACCGTGATCAGATAAAGGATTACGCCCGGCGAAAAAACATGCCTCTGGAAGAATGCGAACGCTGGCTGGCGCCCAATCTCGGTTATGAACCGGAAGCCGTTTCAGCGGCTGTTAAGGGATAGAATTGCGACCCGGATTGCGGGCTTTATTTCCGGATGTATGACTGCTTACCGCTGTTTTTCAGGAGTGGTAACGAGTCATTTACTTTTTTTAACCGGGCCGGTTCCAATTATGCCTCATATTTTCCATATTAGGGAATCGAACCGGCACCGCATATGTCGCGTCTGACAGTTTCCCAATTCGCTGCCGGGAAAGTTGAATCAAGCATCTTTAAAAATAGGGTATATGAAAAAAGAGATACAGAAGTTCATCATGCTTGCAGCCGTATTAGTGCTGTCGTCCACCGCTTTTAAAGCCACGGCTCAAATAGGAAACACAGGTGAACTGTTGCGGGCCGGACTGGATGATGCAGATATTTTGGTGACCGAATATATACGTCCCTATGCCGAGGGTTTCGGAGCTGTTAATAATACCGGATGGATCAGCTCTGCGGGTACACACGGTGTTTTAGGTTTTGATATTTCGCTTCGCGTAGGTGCTGCGGTTGTCCCTGACAGCCGGAATAGTTACGATATGAGCGAGTTCGAGTTTAATAATCTGCGGCTTGTGAACCCCGATGACTCCATAACGCCTACCATAAGCGGGGAGAACCGGTCGGGGCCAAGAGTTGAGGTTTTCCAGCGTGTGGAACAGTTAGATACCGATTTTCCGATTTATGAGTTCGATATGCCGACCGGATTGGGGTTCGGCTATGCTTTAGCTCCTATGGCCCAGCTAAGCGTAGGTCTTCCGTTTGATACCGATGTATTGCTTCGGTTTGTGCCGGAAACAACATTCGGAGATTACGGAGGGATAAGTATGTTCGGGCTTAGCATCAAACATGAAATCAATCAATGGATTCCGGTTTATCTGCCGGTTGACATATCATTTCTCGGAGGGTTTTCGCAAATCGGGCTGACGGGAAATTATACGGTTGCGCCGAGAAGTAACGACTACGACCAGGATCCTGATAATCTGGATCGGCCCGAAACATGGAGCGGACAACGTGCGGTTCTCGGCAGTTCATCATGGCATATAAACGGGATAGTAGGGCGAACCGTCGGTCCGCTTAGCGTCTATACCGGGATCGGGATGCAGGGATCTACCATGAAAATTGACTTTGAGGGAACATACCCGACTGTAAATTTAGAGCTGGATAGCCAGGGGCAGCCTGTTCGTATCCTGAGTTCGGCTACCGATCCACTGGAGGTAAATGTCGACCCCGGATCAACCTTTCGCACGATGGTTGGGGCGAGCGCGCGTTTCGCATTTCTGCGTTTTTCTGCCGAAATCACCTATGCAGACTATGCGGTGCTGAATTTGGGAGTTGGTGTAGGCTTCAG